>DATCQF010000738.1:0-3012 GCA_036569735.1 Allostellaceae bacterium
GCCCGGCATTGTTGACGAGCACGTCGATCGCGAGGACCCGGCGGGCGATCTCGTCGGCGAGGGCAGCGGCCGCGCCCGGCTTACTGAGATCGGCCGCGATCACCGTCGCACCGGCGCCCGCCTCGCGCAATTCGGCGGCAAGCGCCTCCAGCGCCGCGACGCCGCGCGCCGCGAGCACGAGGTCGTGCCCGTGCCGCGCCAGCTCGCGCGCCAGTTCCGCGCCGATGCCGCCGGACGCGCCGGTGACCAGCGCCAGGGGACGGGGGGTGTGGCTGTCCATGCTGTGTCCTTATGACCGGGATTGCCTCGTCGCCCGAGGCTCCTCGCCATGACAATAAACGCTGTCATTGCGAGCGCAGCGAAGCAATCTCGTGCCGCGCCGCGCCGGGAGGATTGCGCGGCTGAGCCGTTCGCCGTGGTGGAGGCGGGGGATGAGCGAGGACAACGGCGAGCGGCGGCCACCCATCGGCGGGGGCATCGGCGGGGGCATCGGCGAGGGCGGCGGCGCGGCGGGCGAGCAGCGGCCGGGCGGGGTCATGGCGACGCTCGTCGTGGCGGCGATCGCGATTGCCGGGCTGTATTTCGCGCGCCCGGTGCTGCAGCCGCTGGCGGTGGCGGTGCTGCTCGCCTTGTTGCTGGCTCCGGCGGTGCGCTGGCTGCATCAGCACGGGCTCGGGCGGGCTCCGGCGGTCCTCGTCACCGTGTTCTCAGCCTTTGTCGTGATTGTCGGGTTTGCCGCGGCGGTCGGCGAGGAAGCCATCAGCCTCGCGCAAAAGCTGCCGCAATACGAAGACAACATCGCGACCAAGATCCGCTCCTTGAACGGCGTCGTTCCCGGCGCCAGCGTGCTGGGCCGGGCCACCGCGGTGTTTCGCCATCTGGGCGACGAACTGGCGCCCGCGGGACCCGCCGGCATAGCCCCGGCATCGCAGGCGGGCGGCGCGCCGGGCGACCCGCGGACCCCGGTGCCGGTCGAAATCCACACCCGCGAGCCGGCGCGGTTTCAGCTGTTGCAGGACATCGTCGGGCCCATGCTGCTGCCGCTCGCATCGAGCGGGCTGGTGCTGTTGTTCGTCGTGATGATCCTCCTGAAGCGTGAGGATCTGCGCGACCGGCTGGTCCGGCTGGGCGGCGCCCGCGATCTCCACCGCACGACCGCGGCGATGAACGAGGCCGCCGAACGGGTCAGCCGCTATCTGTTGATGCAGCTCGGGGTCGGCATCTGCTACGGCGTGCCGGTCGCGATCGGCCTGGCGATCATCGGCATCCCCAACGCGCCCTTGTGGGGCATCATCGGCGTCGTGCTGCGCTTCATCCCGTCCTTGGGCGGCGCGCTGACCGCGGTCGTGCCGATTGCCCTGGCGATCGCGGTGGCTCCGGGCTGGGATCTGGTGGTCTGGACCGTTCTCATGTTTGCCGGGATCGAGCTGGTGTTTGCCAATGTCGTCGAGCCCTGGATCTATGGCCGCAGCACCGGCTTGTCGGCGGTCGCCGTCGTCGCGGCGGCGGTGTTCTGGACCTGGCTGTGGGGTGTCGTCGGCCTCCTGTTGGCGACCCCGCTGACGGTGTGCTTCGTGGTGCTCGGGCGCTACATCCCGCAATTGCAGTTCCTCGACATCCTGCTCGGCAATCGGCCGGCGCTGTCGCCCGAGGAAACGCTCTACCAGCGCCTCCTCGCCGGCGATCCCGAGGAAGCGACCGAGCAGGCCGAGGAATTCGCCCGGGGAAAATCATTGGCGGCGTTCTTCGACGAGGTTGCCATCCCGGCGATCGTCATGGCGCAGGCCGACAGCGACCGCGGTGTCCTCAGCTCCCACCGGCGCGCAATCGTCGCCGGCGGCTTTGCTGCGATCCTCGACAACCTCGCCGACGAGGGGCCGGCCGAGCCGGAGCCGGCGGACGGCGATGCCGCGGCGGAGAGCCCGACGATCGTCTGCCTCGCCGGACGCAACGAACTCGATCTGGCGGCGGCGTGGCTGTTGCAGCATCTGCTGCGGGCGCTCGGCCATCGCGCCCTGGTGTATACGCCAGACGCGATGGCGAGCTTCCCCCCGGACGGCCGGCCCTCACGGGCTGTTCCGGGGAAGGACCGCCTGCCGCTCAAGGGTGTCCAGGTGGTGTGCCTGTCGCTGCTCAGCACGAACTCGGCGGCCCGCGCGCGCTACCTCGTCCGGCGGGTGCGCCGGCGGGCCCGCCGGGCGCGCCTCCTGGTCGGGTTGTGGGGCCACGGCGCGGACGACTTTTCGCCCTCCGAAATCACCGCCGCCTCCGGCGCCGACCAGGTCGTCACCACCCTCCTCGCCGCCATCGCCGAGATCGAAGCCGCGTTGCATGAGGGCCGTGTTTCACCCTCACCCGGCGCGAAACGCGCGTCACCCTCTCCCGCAATGCAGGAGCGGGGATGAGCGACGGCGCTTTCTTTAACCCTCGCCCGCAATGCCGGAGAGGGGGAACCGCCCGCGATGCGGGCGGTGGGTGAGGGGGCCGCCTAGCGCCCCTTCAGCACCGGCTTTCTGCGCTCGCGCCAGGCCTGGTGCGCCTCCTTTTTGTCTTCGGTCAGTTCCAATGCCATGAAGCGGTAGAGATCGGCGTTGGCGGCTTCGCGCAGCGAACCGTCGAGGCCGAACGCGACCGCCTCCTTGGCGAGGCGCGCGGCGAGCGGCGGCAGCGCTGCGAGGTGCTCGGCAACCTCCATCGCCGTCGCTAACACCACTTCGTGCGGCACCAGCCATTGCGCGAGGCCGATCCGATAGGCCTCCTCGGCCTTCAGCGGAAACCCCATCGCGAGCTTCATCGCCTGGCCGCGCCCGACCCAGCGCGCAAGCCGCACGGTGCCGCCCTGCGCCGGCAATATGCCGAGTGAAACCTGGGTCAGCCGCCACTCGGCGCGCTCGGAGGCGACGATCAGGTCGCAGCAATAAGTCACGATGCAGCCGATCCCGACGGCATACCCGTTGACCGCGGCAACCAGGGGCTTGGCGAAATCGGACAAGAGGTTCATCGCCTGAAAGC
>DATCQF010000739.1:0-3184 GCA_036569735.1 Allostellaceae bacterium
GGCGTTTCCCAATTTCGCGCCGCTGCGGCAGGATCTGTTGGCCTTTATCTTCCGCAATTTCGTGCCGCAGATCAGCGAGCAGGCGGCCTGGTGGTTCGAGTATTTCGCCGCGTCGGCGACGCAGGCCACCGCGATCGGCATTGTCGGCATCGCCGCGACCGGGATCCTCCTTCTGGTCACCGTCGAGGACCAGTTGAACCTCTTATGGCGGGTACCGGTCCCGCGGCTGTGGAGCCAGCGGGTCGTCGCCTATTGGACCCTGATGACCTTGGGCCCGCTGTTGGTCGGGATGAGCCTCACGCTGTCGACCTATCTCGACACCGCCGCGCGCCGCGCCGGGATCGATCCCGAGGCGCTCGCCCAATACGCCAGCTTCTGGCCGCATTATTTCGTGCGTCTCGTGCCGGGGCTGCTGGAGCTGATCGCCTGCACGCTGCTCTATTGCCTCATCCCCAATTGCGCGGTGCGCTGGCGCGATGGCGCCATCGGCGCGGCGGTGGCCGCCGTCGCGATCGAGATCCTGAAGATCGGCTTCGCGATCTACATCGGCACATTTGCCTCCTACCAAACGGTCTATGGCGCGATCGCCGGCATCCCCATCTTTCTGTTATGGATGTATGTGTCGTGGCTGGCGGTGCTGCTCGGTGCGGTGGTGGCGGCGAACCTGCCGACCTGGCGCGTCGACGAGCGGCTCGCCCATCTCAGCAGCGGCGGCGTGCGGCTCGGCTTCAGCCTCGCCCTGATCGCCGCGTTGGCGCGCGCCCAGCGGCAGGGCGCGACCTGCCGCACCGCGACCTTGGCGACCGAGCTCGGGGTCGCCACCTCGGTCGTCGACGAGCATCTCCAGCAACTGGCGCGCGCCGGGTTTATCGCGCCGACCCAGGCCGGCGGCTGGGTTCTCGCGTGGAGCCCGGAAACCGCGACCTTGCACGACCTCTATCTCGCGCTCGGGCTGCCGCTCGCCGGGAGCTGGCTGGCGCAGCCGCTGGCGCCGTGGCAGATGCAGGTGGCCCCGGCGATGGAGCGGATCGTCAAGGCCGAGGCCGTGGCGATGCGGGTGACCCTGGCGGTGATCCTCGCCGAGATCCGTACCCCAGGTGCGATAACCGGAGCAGCGCCGCGGGGCGACGCCTTGAGGGCGGTTGCCGACAGCAGCGCGTCGGAGTAGGGGAAGCGTTTGGAGGGGTGCGGGACCGCGACGGAGGCGCTGGGAGAATGACCGACGAGATAGCCGAGGACGAACCGTTCGCGCCGTTTGCGCGCTGGTTCGAACTGGCCGCGCAAAGCGAACCCCTCGCCGAGACGATGACGCTCGCCACCGCGACAAAAGAGGGATCGCCGTCGTTGCGCGCGGTGCTGCTCAAGGGCGCGGACGAGCGCGGCTTTGTGTTCTACACCAACCTCGAAAGCCGCAAGGCCGGCGAACTCTTCGCCAACCCGCGCGCGGCGCTCGGCTTTCACTGGAAGTCGCTGGCCCGGCAGGTCCGCGTCGAGGGCACCGTCGCGCCGGTCTCCGGGGACGAGGCCGACGCCTATTTCGCGACCCGGGCGCGCGACAGCCAGATCGGCGCCTGGGCCTCCGACCAGTCGCGCCCGCTCGAGAGCCGCGCGGCGCTCGAACAGCGCTTCCTGGTGGTCACCCGACAATATGCCGAGCGGCCCGCGGTACCGCGGCCGCCGACCTGGTCGGGCTTCCGGGTAAGCCCGCAGCGGATCGAGTTCTGGCAGGAGCGGCCGTTTCGGCTGCATGATCGGGTTCTCTTCGTTCGCGATGCCCCCGGGCGCGATGGCCCCCAAATTGATGGCAAAGCATGGCGCAAGGAACGGCTTTTCCCATGAGTGACCACGCCGCGGCCGCACCCACGGCGGGACCCACGGCGTTACAACGCTTGCGGCTGCGCGCGACCTGGGCCTCGCTGGCGGTCGCGGTGGTGCTGATCGTCGCCAAATTCTCCGCCTGGATCGGGACGGGGTCGGTCGCGCTGCTGTCGAGCCTCGTCGACTCCCTGGTCGATGCCGCCGCATCGCTGGTCAATTTCTTCGCCGTGCGGCACGCCTCGGTGCCGGCCGATCGCGAGCATCGTTTTGGCCACGGCAAGGCGGAACCGCTGGCGGCGTTGGGGCAATCCGCATTCCTCGTGGGCAGCGCCATGTTGCTGATGGCCGAGGCGATCCGCCGGCTGGTCTCGCCCGAGCCCGTCACCAACCCGCCGGCCGGCATCGCGGTCATGCTGTTCTCGATCGTCGTGACAGTGGGGCTCGTCCTCTATCAGCGCCATGTCGTGCGCCATACCGGGTCTCTGGCGGTCGGCGCCGACGAACTGCACTACCGCGGCGACATCATCCTCAATCTGAGCGTCATCGTGACCCTGGTGATCGGCCATTCGTTTGCGGTGCCGCTGCTCGACCCGCTGTTCGGGGCCGCAGTGGGGCTGTGGATCATCTACAGCGCGGTCAAGATCGCGCGCCTCTCATTGACCCAGCTGATGGACCGCGAACTCCCCGACGAGGAGCGCGCCCGCGTCCGTGCGATTGCCGAGGGCCATCCCGAAGTTGCCGCGGTCCATGACATCCGCACCCGGGTCGCCGGCCCGACCGCGTTCATCCAGCTCCATATCGAGATGGACGGCGAGATGAACCTGTTGCGCGCGCACGAGATCTCCGACGACGTCGAAGCCCGCCTCCAGCACGCCTTCCCGCACGCCGAGATCATCATCCACGAGGACCCCGCCGGGATCGACGAGCGCGTAACCTTCCCGGCCCGCACCACCGCGCAATGACCGGCGAGGCGGGTGAACGGTCGCGACCCGGTCCCGCGTTTATTTTCCGCCCCCTGACGGGGAGCCCATTTCGCACCGGAATTCTGCAACCCGTAACCCATTGGTGAGTTACCATTCCCTCCACCGTGCGAAATTCTTGAT
Source organism: Allostellaceae bacterium (assembly GCA_036569735.1). GTDB lineage: Bacteria > Pseudomonadota > Alphaproteobacteria > ATCC43930 > CGMCC-115725 > DATARH01. The sequence continues at coordinate 2,922 of DATCQF010000739.1, forward strand.
TTTTGCACACAGCCTCTCCGGCCGCATCTCACGGTCTCCGTGCTGGGCGGCGTAGCGCGATAAGATGATACTGCAACGGAGAGGTAGTGCCTAAAGGCAGGCAGGCTATGTGGATCACTCACAGCTACCTAGGAACGAATAAAAACGGCGTTCGCTGTTTATTTTTCTTATTATTCCAAGATTACATAGAGGCAGAAAAGGATTTCTCCGCCGCGTTAACCCATCTTATTCATGAAGGTTAAGGGCGTGGTGGTGGGCATAGC
>DATCQF010000740.1:0-4083 GCA_036569735.1 Allostellaceae bacterium
GCTGCAGGGTTACACGTCGGCGCAGGGCGCAATCTACCGCCGGATCGTCGGCGCCATCGCGCTCCCCACCCGCTTTGCCCTCTTGGCCGAGGGCGGCGCACCGGTGGGCCTTGCCTATGGCGCGGTCCATGACGGCCTCCTGCACTACGACTCGGTGATCACCGATCCGGCGCTGCGGCGCCGGGGGCTGGCCCGCCGGGTCATCGCCAGCCTCGCCGCATGGGCGCGCGCCAGCGGCGCCACCGGCGCCTGCCTCGAGGTCGAGGCAGGGAATGCGCCGGCCCTGGCGCTCTACGCCGGGTTCGGCCTCGCCACCGAGCTCTACCGCTACCACTACCGCCGCGAGCCGGCCCCGCCAGCCCCAGGGCGTTGACCTCCAAGAGGCTCCGATCTAGATAAGGAGACAAATCCATCTAGATCGAGTGAAGCCAACATGGCCTTTCATGTCAGGGACCCGGCTACCGATGAAGCCGTGCGGCGGCTCGCCAAGCTCAAGGGCAAGAGCCTGACTTCCACGATCCGCGAGGCGGTCGAGAATGAATATGAGCGCGAGTGGCGCGCACTGCCCTTGATCGAGCGCCTGAAACCGATCTGGGAAAAACTAGACGCCATTTCGAAGCCGGGCGGCAAGCTCGCCGACAAGGCCTTCTTCGACGAATTGTCGGGTGAGTTCTGATGTTTCTCGATGCCTCGGCGATGATCGCCATCATCGTGCGCGAACCCGACGGTGCAGCGCTCGGTACTCGCGTTCTTGAAGCCGAGCGCGTGCACACTTCGGCGATCGCGGTATATGAGGCCCTGCTCGGCGTCGTGCGGGTCCGGAATGCGACGGTCGCGGGCGCCGAGGAGGTCATCGATGATTTCCTCCGCGCAATGCGCGTGGAAATTATCCCGGTTACCGCCGAGATCGGCCGCGGCGCAATCCGGGCGTTCGAGCGGTTTGGCAGGGGGCGGCATCCGGCGCGGCTCAACATGGGCGATTGTTTCGCCTATGCCTGCGCGCGGGCGCTCAATGTGCCGCTGCTGTTCAAGGGCGAGGATTTCGCGCAGACCGACATCGCGACGGCATAACCTCCGCCGGCCTCACCCCTTCGCATACCCCGCGGCGCTCCTCCCGGCGATGCGGCCGAAGACGGCGCCGGACATCAGCCCGGTGCCGCTCGCGTAGTTGTGATAAAAGAGCCCGCCGACCATCTCGCCGGCGGCGAAGAGGCCGGGGATCGGGGTGCCGGTGACATCCTCGACCGCGGCGTCGTTGGTGATTTTCAGCCCGCCGAAGGTAAAGGTGATCCCGGTCGTCACCGCATATGCTTCGTAGGGCGGCTGATCGAGGCGCTGGGCCCAGTTGGTCTTGTCGAGCGGCAGGCCCGTGGTGCGCAGCCCGTCATGGATGTTCGGGTTGAACGGCACATCGGGGCGCGGCGCTGCGTTGAACGCGGCGACAGTGTCGAGAAAACCCTTTGGGTCGACGCCTTCGAGCCGCTCCACCAAGGCCTCCAGCGTGTCGGCTTTCTCCTTGGTGGTGCGCGGGATGCGGTATTCGTCGCGCAGCAGGTGGACGGCCTTCTGGTCGAACACTTGCCAGGCGAACATGCCGGGTTGCTTGAGGATCTCGCCGCCGTACTTGGCGTAGGTGTAGCTGTGGAAATCGAGGCCCTCGTCGAGAAAGCGCTGGCCCCGGGCGTTGACGACGATGCCGAACGGATAGCCGTGCTTCTGGAAGCGGTCGCCGACATCGAGGTCGCCGACCGGCGGCGCGTTGAGGTCCCAGGCGCAGGCGTGCGCGCCCGACCAGTGCCCGGCCGGCGCCGCGCCGATCTCGATCGCCATCTTGAGCCCTTGCCCCGTATTGAAGCGCGAGCCGCGCACCTTGGCGAGGTCCCAGCCGGGCCCCAGATAGCGCGCCCGCATCTCGGCATTCGCCTCGAACCCGCCGCAGGCCAGGACTACGGCCTTCGAACGCAGGTCGACGAGGCGGCCCTGATGACGCACCCGGACCCCGGCGATTCCGGTGTCGCCCTGGAGGAGCGCGACCGCCGGTGTGTCGTAGAGGATGCGGATCTGCTCGCGCTCGGCGCGGCCGTGCAGCGCCTTCATCAACTCCTTGCCGCCGCCCCAGATATGACAGGCGAGGCCGCCCCAGAACTTGAACTTGCCATCCACCCGGAAGGCCTGGCGCCCCAGCCCAAGCTGGAAGCGCACGCCTTTTTCGCGCAAAAACAGGCCGGCGTCGAAGCTCTGGGTGATCAGGATCTCGGTCAGGTCGGGGTCGCTCCGATATTCGGTGAGGCGCCCCATGTCATCGTAATACTGTTCGGCCGTATAGGTCCCGACATCGACATTGGCGAGTTCGTTGTCGCTCAGATCGGGAATGAGGCGCGCGAGGTCGTCGAACCCGTGATAGACGATCCGCCACGCCCCCCCGGTAAACGCCGAATTGCCGCCGCGCCAATGCTCGGGCGAAATCTCCAGCATCAAGACCGAGGCCCCGGCATCATGCGCCGACAACGCCGCGCAAGTCGCCGCATTGCCGGCGCCGACCACGATCACGTCATGCTCGGGTATGTCCATCGCGCGCCTCCCCAGTCATAGCGACAACGAGATTGCTTCGCTTCGCTGGCAATGACAACAACAGGGAGCGGCGTAGGCCGGAACGATGTCATTGCGAGGAGCGCAGCGACGAAGCAATCTCGGTGTGAGTATGGGGAGGAAACGATGCCCAATGAGACCGTACAGCTCGCCGAGTATGCCGCCGGGTTGCGCTATGAGGATCTGCCGGCCGAGGTCGTGGGGTGCGCCAGGGATTGCATCATCGATACGGTGGCGGCGTGCATCTGCGGGAGCGCCTTGCCGTGGAGCCGGATCGTCATCGAGTATGCCGAGCGCACCGGCCCGGGCGGGGCGAGCCGCATTTTGGGGCGCGGCAGCGCGGTGCAGGCGCCCTCGGCGGCGCTGGCCAACGGGGCGCTGGCCCATGCCTTCGAACTCGATGCGCTGACCCGGCCGGGGGCGGGGGCGCATCCCGGCGCGACGGTGCTGCCGCCGGCGCTCGCGGTGGCGCAAGAGGCCCGGGTCAACGCCAGCGGGCGCGCCTTGATCGCGGCGTTTGTCGCCGGCAACGAAGTCATGATCCGCATCGGCCGCGCCACCGGGCACACCAACGAGGCGCGCGGCTTTCACGCGCCGGGGACGACCGGCCCCTTTGGCGCCGCGGTGGCGTGCGGGCACCTCCTGGGGCTCGATGCGGGCCGGATGGCGAACGCGCTCGGCCTCGCCGGGTCGCTCGCCGGGGGGCTCCTCGAATTCGCCAAGGGCGACGGCGGCATGGTGAAGCGGCTGCATCTGGGGCGCGCCTCGGAAGCGGGGGTGCTCGCGGCGAGCCTGGCAGCTTCCGGCTTTACCGGGCCGCGCACCGTCATCGAGGGCGAGTTCGGGTTTTTGCGGGTGTTCTGCACCGAGTTCGACGAGGCGGCGCTGACCCGCAACCTCGGCCATGAATACGTCACGCTGAGCACGGTCTTGAAGCGCTATCCGGTGCATGCGACCGCGCACGCCGCGGTCCGCGCGGTGCGCGACCTGCAGACCGAGCACCGGTTTTCCGTCAGCGATGTCGAAACGATTACCGTCACCGGCAACCAGCGCATGATCGAGCGCCACAACATCGCCGAGCCGGCCGATCTGATGCTGGCGCAGTATTCGATACCGTTTTGCGTCGCCCTCGCCCTCTACCGCGAGGCGCGCGACCCGGAATCCTATGACGAGGACGCGCTCGCCGACCCGCAGATCCGAGCATTGACCCGGCGGGTGCATCTGTTGCCCGAGCAAGGCGGCGGGCATGGCACGATGGGCAGCACGGTCACGATCACGCTGGCCGACGGGCGGCAATTCGAGCGCCATGTCGACAGCGGCCTCCTGGAAGCGGGCGAACTGGCCGACAAGTTCACCAGGCTCACCCGCGCCGTCCTCGGCGAGCGCGCGCCCGCGCTCTACCAGCGGCTGCAGGGGCTCGAAACCGAGGCGAGCCTTGAGTGGCTCGGCGCGCCGGCAGGTTAGCGGTGCTCCCGCCGCACCGGCCTGATACTC
>DATCQF010000741.1:0-1589 GCA_036569735.1 Allostellaceae bacterium
GAAGAACCGCCCGACAAACCCGGTGTCGAGGTTTTCGTCGAGGCCGAGATCGAGCATCGTGTCGAGCGGATCGCAGCCGCGCTCGCGCGCGATGTCGGCGATCGCGCGGTCGGCGAGCCCGGCGTTCTGCGGCGTGACCGGTGCGGCGACGATGATGCGCTGCCAATTGCCCTGGAACACGGTGCCCGGCAGCGGCGTCTTCAGATCGGTGCGGAAGCGTTCGCGAAAGCTCGGATCGCGGAACACCGTCTTCAGCTGCTCGCGGTCGTAGGCCTTGATCGAGTCGAAAGCCGGGTGGGCGTAGAACGGATAGGCGCTCGCCAGCGTGAAATCGAACGACAGCGGCTGGCAGGTGATCTGGATGTAGAGCTCGTTGCCGCGCGCCTGGGCCGCGGCGCAGGAATCGAACATGCCGATCGCGCGCTCGGGGTACTGCTCGTTGTAGAGCGCGAGCGCGGTGCTCATGAAGATGCGCCTGCCGTGCCGGGCGGCGACCGCCTCCATCGTCGCGACCGAACTGGGCCCCGACGAAATCTCGACAACGCCGCGCCCCGGGCCGCCCATCGCCCCGACCAGCGCGTCGAACTCGGACACATCGCTGATCGTCGACGGCATCGGCACGCCGTCCCAGCCCGAATGGTTCAATGAATAGGAGGCGCCGAGGCCGATCGCGCCCTCATTCATCGCCTCGGCGACGAGGCGCTTCATCTCAGTCAGCTCCGGCCCGGTCGGCTCCTTCCTGACCGATGCGTCGGGGCCCATCACCGCGGTGCGCACCGCCGAATGCCCGACCAGGACGGCGAGGTTGGCGTAGGGACCGCAGCGCCGCAGCCGGTCGAGGTACTCGCCGAACGACTGGAACTGCCAGTCGATCCCGGTGCGCAGCGCGTCGAGATCCATGCCTTCGACGACCGCGAGATTGCGCATGATCATGTCGCGCAGTTCGGGCGGGCTGGGCACGATGCCAAAGCCGCAATTGCCCATCACCACCGAGGTGACGCCAAGCGAGGGCGAGGGCGACAGCGTCGGGTCCCAGGTCACCTGCGCGTCGTAATGCGTGTGCAGGTCGATGATGCCCGGCATCAGCGCGAGCCCGCCGGCATCGACGATCTCGGCGGCATCCGTGCCGACCGCGCCGACCGCCGCGATGCGCCCGTCCCTCACCGCGACATCGGCGCGGACCGGGTCATGCCCCAGTCCATCGACCACCGTCGCACCGCGGATCACCAGATCGTACATGCCGTTCTTCCTTCACCAAATTCGGTCATTGCGAGCGTAGCGAAGCAATCTCGCGCCGGATAGAGAGCGGATTTGGCGCCATGCGTCCTTCGAGACGCATCCCTCCGGGACGCTCCTCAGGATGAGGAACATTTGTGTATTTTAACAATGGTGCCCTCACCCTTAGGATGCGCGGAGCGCCGTCTCGAAGGACGCACTGCAGCCCCGCTCAGTCGAGGGCGAGGGGCTGCCCGGCCAGATCCTCGGCGCGTTCGACCGCGATCAGCACCGCGTAGCCCTTTTTTTCAGGGTCGCGCTCCTTTTCGGGCTGGACCAGCCGCTTCCAGACCTCCTCGTAGATGGGGCCCGAC
>DATCQF010000742.1:0-5086 GCA_036569735.1 Allostellaceae bacterium
GGGGGATGCGAAACCTGAAACGGGCATGTCCGCTGTTCTCTCAACGCCCAAGATCGGCCCAGCTGTTGGCCGACATCAGCTCAGCCCAGTGCCGGTAGAAGCCGCGGTGGTTTGATTCGCTGTAGCGGTATTCGCTGGCCAGCGCCGCGAAATCCGGATCGAAATGATCGTGTCCGAGGCCCATTCCGTAGTTCAGCGCATAGCGCCGCGCGACGACCCCGCGCCCGGTTTGGGTGCAGCCCTGCCAATTGTCCATGTCGTCCTGCTCGAAGGTGCCGGACGGGCCGAAAACGCGTATCCCCGCGAGGCGGATCGCTTCCTTGACTTCGGGCGGCGCCGCCTTGTCGGCATAGGCCCAGGCCCAGATCTCGGTCTTGTCGGGGCCGCGCGGGTGCCACACCCGAAGCGTGCGCGAGGTCGGCCGCAGAATCGACAGATTCGGAAACACCGTGGCGGCGACCGGCTTACCCCGCAGCATTCGCGGGCCCAGGCGGCGCTGCATTTCAGGGAGGATCCGCGCCTCGTACGCCAGAACGTCGGGGTTCGGCAGGTCGGCTGCCGTGTCAGGACCGGCCATCATGAAGCTGTGCCCGTTGCCGGGCGACAGCGCCCTGCCTTCCGCATCCGGCTTGACGCGGAAATCGCCGCCCGATCCGGTCTGCACCCCCGAGAGATGGCTCCAGTGGACGTGATAACCGTCACCGGCAAAGTTCTCGGCCGGGAACTTCCAGTTGCACGGCACGATCCATTTGTGCATGCCGCCGATGATCTCGATGCCGCCCTCGCAGCGGTCGAAGAAGGTGTCGAGATACCAAGTCATCTCGCCGAGATACTCGCGCAGCGGCGGCGCCTGCGAGTCGAAGGTCGCGAAGAAGAGACCCTTGTAGCTGTCGAGCTGCGCCACCGGGACGAGGCCCCAATTCTCGCGCTGCAATTCGCCGTGATAGGCTTCCTTATGATAGGGGACGCCGGTCAGCCGCCCGTCATTCGCGTAGGTCCAGCCGTGATAGGCGCAGGTGAAGCTCGCCGCATTGCCGGTATCGGCGCGGCACAGGCGATTGCCGCGATGGCGGCAGACGTTGAGAAAGGCGCGCACCGCGCCGTCGGTGCCGCGCACCACCAGCACCGGGTCCTCGCCCATATACGTCGTGAAGAAATCGCCGGGCAGCGGGATCTGGCTGTCGTGGCACAGATAGAGCCAGCAGCGCGCGAAGATCTGGTGCAACTCCGCTTCGTATATCTCCGGCTCGATAAAGATGCGCCGGCTCACGAGCCCGCGTTCGGCATCGACCAGTCCAGTGATGTCCGTTGCCATTGAATACTCCCGGGTCAGCGCGGACGCGGCATGCGCAGGGTTCCGCCGGCGTCGACCGTGACAACCGTGCCGGTGATGCCGCGGGCGCTGGCCCGCGACGCGAGAAACACATAGGCACCCGCGATATCCGGAGGCTCCAGCGCGATGTGCAGCGGGTTGTGGGCGCGCAGCTGATCGGCCATGCCGGGGACCGCGAACGACGAGCGGTCGTCGTTGCCGAGCGATACGAGGCCGCGTAGATCGGTCATCGTGCCGCCTGGCGCGACACCGTTGACCCGGATGCCGGGTCCGAGCTCTACCGCCAGCTGGCGGATCAGGCCAACGACGGCGTGCTTCGAGGCGGTATAAAGCGCGCCGCCGCCGCCCGAGTTGAAGCCCGCCACCGACGCGGTAAAAACCATGCAGCCGGCGGTCTTCGTCAGCTCCGGCAACGCCGCCTTGGCGCCGAAGATCACCCCCTTGACGTTGACCCCGAACAATTCGTCGTAGGCGCGGGCGAGCTTGTCGTCGTCGAAGTCGGCGAGCTTTGCATAGACATCGAAGATCCCGGCATTGCCGACGAAAATATCGAGGCGGCCAAAGGCCCGCACGGTTTCGCCGACGGCGCGCTTGTTGTCGGCGAGCCGCGCCACATCGCCGGCGATGCCGACGACCGCATCGCCAAAATCCGCGCGCAGCTGGTCGGCCCTTGTGGCGACCCGCTCCATGACCGCGACCCGGGCGCCTTCCTCGATGAAGCGCTGGACCACCGCCCGGCCGATCCCCGAGCCGCCGCCGGTCACCAGCGCCACCTGCCCGTCAAGCCAACCCATGACCCGTCCTCCCAAGACCGCGCCCGGGAGGATAGCATAATGGGCGGTCGGTAATGGGGCGAGAACGCGCTTTGTTGTCACCCCGGCGCAGGCCGGGACCCACTGTCCCGCCCGCTACTTCGATGAATTTCTGCGCAAGCGCCCAGGCCACTCGGATGGCTCGTCACAGTTCCGCCCATGGGTCCCGGCCTTCCCCACGGATCAAGTCCGTGGGCTGAAGGCCCGCGGGATGACGATTAGAATTCGCGCAACAGCCTTCCGTAGCCGGGGATCGGGGTGGCGACCCCGGCGAGCCGCAGCACGTGCCACAGGGTGGCCTGGGTCGAGGTGACGACCGGTTTGCCGGTCCGCCTCTCCAGCTCGTCGATGATTGGGTGCGAGCGGAAATTGAGGCAGGCGATGATCAGCCCGTCGCTCGCCGGATCCCAGGCGCCGAGCGCGAGATCGAGGATCGCCTCCGGGGTGGGCTCGGCGAGGCGGAACCCGTCGGTGATGCCCATATGCGCGCCGGCGATCGTTTCGATGCCGCCCTCGCCCGAAGAAGCGATGCTCGGCGGCGTCGACCGCTGCCGCGTAGGGCGAGATCGCCGTCACGCGCCTCATGCCGAGCCTCGCGCACGCCGTGAAGATGCTGTGCGTCGCGCTGGTCCCCGGCACCCCGGCGATGTGCCGGATTTCTTCGCGCAAATGCGCGTCGAATGCGTGCCCCTGGACGATGCTCGACGCGGTGCAGCCATAGGCGATCGCGTGCGGCCGGCAGCTCGCCAGCTGATGGATCGAATGCACCCCGTCGGTGCGGTCCATCTCGATGATCCGCTCGGGCGAGGTGCCGTCGGGCATCAGCATGCGCGCGAAATGGACGCTGACCCCGGCGGGCACCGCCCGCGGATACCACGCCTCGACCACGATGTTGACGCTCGGCACGATCACCCCGAGCCGGATTTCTGCGCTCATTTCCTGCTCCCAACGACAGCGTCACGCCCGCGAAAGCGGGTATCCAGGGCAACCGACGGCTCTCGCACCCCTGAATTCCCGCTTTCGCGGGAATGACGAGGAGGATGCGGGGAGGTAAGTGCGTTTTCCGGCAAAGCCGCTCGATTGCCTCCAGCTTTATCCGATGATTTAGCTCAGCGAAGAGATCACGATACTATCGCCGCCCGATGTCGTGTGGCCACCATTGTCGGGTCCGGCTGTGCCGGAAAAGGGGAGCGACAGTCGCGATGAGCAACAACCAGGTTTGCGACATTCTGGCCCAGGCCTTCGCCGCCGAGGGCACCGACATGCTGTTCACCCTGATGGGCGACGCGAACATGTACTGGTCGGCGGCGATGGCCGACAACCAGGGGACGAGGCTGATCCACGCCCGCCACGAGCACTGCGCCGTCGCGATGGCCGACGGCTATGCCCGCGCCACCGGCAAGGTCGGCGTCGCCTCGGTGACCTGCGGACCGGGCTACACCCAGATCATGACGGCGCTGACCATGGCGGCGCGCGGCAACATCCCGCTGGTGGTGTTTGCCGGCGATGCGCCGCTCGCCGCTCCCTGGTATTTGCAGCAGATCGACCAGGCGCCGCTGGCGCTGGCGACCGGCGCCGCCTTTGTCCCCATTCGCACGATCGGACGGGCGCTCGACAATGTCCGCGAGGCGTTCTACCTGGCGCGCACCGAGCGCCGGCCGGTCGTGCTCAGCGTGCCGCTCGATCTCCAGAACGAGGTGTTCCCCAATCCGCCGGACTACACGCCTTCGAGCAATCTGGTCCCGACCGCGCAGCGCACGCCGCCCGACCCGGCGATCGTCGACCAGGTCGTCGCGCTGATCGCCGAGGCCGAGCGTCCGGTGATCATCGCCGGGCGCGGCGCGATCTGGTCCGGCGCGAAACCCGCGCTCGAAGCCCTCGCCGAGGAGAGCGGCGCCCTCTTGGCGACGAGCCTCCTCGGCAAGGGGCTCTTCGACGACAACCCCGTTCGCGCTCGACATCGCCGGGGGGTATTCGAGCGATCTGGAGCGCGAGCTCTTTGCCCAGAGCGATCTGGTGATCGGGGTCGGCGCCGGGCTCGGCCATTACACGACCGACGGCGGCCACCTCTATCCCAACGCCAAAATCGTGCGCATCGACGTCAACCCGAAGGGACTGTGGCAGGGGCTGCGCACCGCCGATCTGCATGTCCGCGCCGACGCCGCCGCCGCCGCCGAGGCGATAGCCACGCGGATGCGCGAGCGCGGGGTGCGCCGGCCGGGCTGGCGCAGCAACGAGATTGCCGCGCGGATCGCCGCCGACAGCCCGGACAGCAAGGAATACGCGGTGACCCCGGGCACCCTCGACCCGCGCCCGGCCTTGCGCGAACTCGACGGCGTGGTGCCCAAGGATTGGGACGTCGTCGTCGCCGGCGGGCACTGCTTCAACTTCGCGATGACGCATCTGAAGGGCCGCCCGGGCGGCAAATACCACGTCATCGTCGAATTCGGCGCGATCGGCTCGGGGCTTTCGGCGGCGATCGGCGTTGCCGCGGCGAGGGGCGACGGCAAGGTCCTCCTGATCGACGGCGACGGCAGCATCATGCAGCACATCCAGGAACTGGAGACGATCCGGCGGCACGGATTGAAGCTCTTGATATGCGTGATCAACGACGGTGGCTACGGAGCCGAATCGCACAAATTCCGCGCCCATGGCGGCGATCCGAACCACGCGATCCACGGCCGTGGCGATCTCGCGGCGGTGGCCCAGGGTTTTGGCTTGAAGGGCGCCCGGGTCACCACCCCGGGCCGCTTCGACTCGCTCTTCCGCGAGCACCGGCAATCGGGCGGCACGACCTTATGGGACGTCCACGTCGACGATCTGATCGCGTCGCGGCAATACCGCCGGGTCCATTACGGCGAGGCTTGAGGCCGGTGGGCGCGGCTACCTGTCGAGCCGGACGTCTTCCATGCGAGTGGCGGAGGCGGCGCTCGCCCCCGCC
>DATCQF010000743.1:0-2775 GCA_036569735.1 Allostellaceae bacterium
TCCCGATACAGTTTTGAAAGCGACGCATCGATATCCTGTCGCAGCGTTGCGCTAACCTTGTCCGCCAAAATGCTACGTGCATCGAGGACCGATTCTATCCAGCCGTAGCGCGGGTCGCTGGCGGGTGAATACGCCAGCTTCAGGAAGTGCTCGATAATCCGGCGCACTTGGCTCCTCACCGCGTCCCGTTCGTTTCTTCCCACGGCTTCGATCTCCTCGGCGACATTCTCGCGGTCGAAGCGGTTGTCGGGCGCGGGCATCGAGCGCAGCACCTCGGCTTGGTACTGCGTCCAGGCGTAGAAATCGTCGTCGTAGCGGGGGCCGTTGGGGCGCGGTCCGTCGGGCATGCTCGTCAGCCTCGAAGCCTCTTTCGCCATATTACGCCAGATTCAGGTCGGTTTGGGCGCTTCTTCGGCGACCGCGGCGGCGCGGCGGGTGATCCAGATGATCGGCACGCACAGCAGAATGAGGAAGACCCCGAGCACGACAAAGCTCAGGGTCGCGCCCCACCAATCGGCAACGAGGCCCATGACCGGCGGAATGAGGATCGCGGCCAGTCGGTTCATCGTCTGGCGCAGTCCGACGACCGCGCCTTGCCGATATCTGCCGACCGCCTTTGCCTGCACCGAGAACATCATCGGCTGCACCACGCCCTGCAGCCAACCGCGGGCGATCTGCGCGGCCAGCAAGAGGGCGAAGATGCCGCCGAGAAACGGCGTCGCGCAGATCAACAGGATGGATGCGACCGTGCCGCTCAGCATCGTCTTCTGCGGATCGCCAAAACGCATCGCCCGCCCGGCGAACAGGGAGCCGAGCCCGCTCATGATCTCGATCGCCGCGAACAGGATGCCGATCGTCGTGCCGGTCAGACCGAGGCCGTTGAGGTAGACGACGTAGAGCGAGAACTGCACGCCGTTGGTCGCGGTGCGCAGGAAGACGGTTGCGCAACGCAGCAGGTCGATTGCCGGTCATCGCGAGACGGTGGGCAAATCAACACCCCCTGATCGGCAGATCGGCCCGCCTGGTCATCGGCGTTCTCCCCCTCTGAAGCGTCGCCGATGGACCTACCCGTCAAGCGCCGGCGCCGATCGCGGCGAAAGGGTGCGTCGCTCGTGCTGCGTCATGCTATAGGCCGGCGTCGTGAACGCCAATCGCCGGTGCCCGAAGAGATTGGGCTACAGTCCATCGGGAGTGATTGGATTCCATAGCCGAGGCTTGCCGTTATGATCGCAAAATCCACCCTGTTGGCCGCGCTGGCGCTGTTGCCGGGATTGCTGGTGCCGGGCGCCGCTCAGGCCGACGCCGCCGATGGCGAGCGGCTGGCGCGGCAATGGTGCGTCAATTGCCATGTGATTGACAGCACCGGCCCGGCGACCACGCTGCCGCAGGGTCCGCCGAGCTTTCGCATCATCGCCGGACACCTCGATCCCGCCGAGATGCGCAGTTTCCTCACCAATCCGCACGGCGCAATGCCCAATCTCGGGCTGGCCCGCGCCGAGATCGACAACCTGATCGCTTATATTGAGAGCCTGAAGTGAGTTGCGCGGTAGGGCGCGCGATGCCGCAGAGATAACGGATTATGACGACAGCAATACCCTCGGCGCGAGGATCGGATCACGGCGTCGCCGATGCCGGAAATGCGGATACCGGCAACACCGGGCGCGATCCGGTCTGCGGGATGATGGTCGATCCGGCGACGGCCAAGCACCGCGCCGAGCACGCCGGCCACGATTATTTCTTTTGCAGCGCCGGGTGCCGCGACCGGTTCATCGCCGAACCCGCGCGGTACCTCGCGCCCGCGCCGGCGGCTAAGGCTCCCGCGCCGACTGCACCGGCCGGCGCCGAAATCCTGTGGACCTGCCCGATGCACCCGCAGATCGTGCGCAACGAGCCGGGCTCCTGCCCGATCTGCGGGATGGCGCTCGAGCGCATGATGCCGGAAGCGGGCGACGCCGCCAACCCCGAGCTCGCCGACATGACCCGGCGGTTCTGGGTCGCGCTCGCGCTGTCGGTGCCGCTGCTGGCGATGGCGATGGGTGACGATCTCGCGAAGCCGGTGCTCGACGCATTGATCCCGCCCCATATCGCGGTCTGGGTGCAGCTGATCCTCGGCACCCCGGCGGTTCTGTGGTGCGGCTGGCCGTTTTTCGTGCGCGGCTGGGAATCGGTGATCAACCGGTCGCTCAACATGTTCACCCTGATCGCGCTCGGCACCGGCGTCGCCTACCTCTACAGCCTGGTCGCCGCGCTGGTGCCCGGCCTCTTCCCGGCATCTTGCCGCAGTCCGATGGGCGAGGTCCCGCTCTATTTCGAGGCGGCCGCGGTCATCACGGCCCTGGGTCTGCTCGGTCAGGTGCTCGAATTGCGCGCCCGCTCGCAGACCAGCAGCGCGATCCGCGCCCTCCTCGATCTCGCGCCCAAAACCGCGCGACTCATCAAGGATGACGGCGCCGAAGAGGACATCGCGCTCGAAACCGTGGTGCCGGGCCAGCGCCTGCGGGTGCGCCCGGGCGAGAAGGTGCCGGTCGACGGCAGCGTCATCGAGGGCCACAGCGCGGTCGACGAATCGATGATCTCGGGCGAGCCGCTGCCGGTCGAAAAATCGCCGGGCGACAAGCTCACCGGCGCCACCGTCAACACCACCGGCGGCTTTGTCATGCGCGCCGAGCGGGTCGGCAGCGACACCCTGTTGGCGCAGATCGTCGCGATGGTCTCCGCCGCCCAGCGCTCGCGCGCCCCCATCCAGAAGCTCGCGGATATCGTCGCCGGCTGGTT
>DATCQF010000744.1:0-3459 GCA_036569735.1 Allostellaceae bacterium
GCGGGAGAGGGAGGGGCGCCGCAGAGGTTCCGCCGGGCGCCTGCAGCCGTGCTGGTGTTTGCGGCACCAGATTTTGTGCCCGCCGTGCTGGCGCCATGCAATAATCGGTAACAATGTTTGATTTGTGGCGGTTCGGTGGCGGGATTAGCTTGCGCACCGGGGTCGTTTCATTAGGAATGTGGTCGCATGTTGGGGGACATGGGGATTGCGCCGCAGCGGACGCTGAGTTCCGTCACCGCTTGCCGTGGCATTGGCCTGCATTGCGGCCAGCCGGTCGCGATGGTTCTGCGCCCGGCGCCGGCGGACACCGGGATCGTGTTTCGGCGGCTCGACGCCGGCGCGGAAATCCGCGCGCGGTGGACCAGCACGACCCAATCGGCGCTGTCGACCATCTTGTCCAATGGCGAGGGCATCCAGGTCGGCACCATCGAGCACCTGATGGCGGCGCTCGCTGGGAGCCAGGTCGACAACGCGCTCATCGAGCTGGATGGCCCCGAGGTGCCGATCATGGATGGCAGCGCGGCGCCGTTCATGGCTCTGATCGAACGCGCCGGGACCGCCACCCAGGACGCCGCACGACGTGCCTTCAAGATCCTGAAACCGGTTTCGGTCAGCGACAACGGCGCGTCGGCTGAGCTATTGCCCGAGCACGGCTTCTCGATGAGCTTTGAGATCGATTTCGACAATCCGCTGATCCGCCGGCAGGACATTACGGTGAATTTCGAGCCCGGGACCTTCAAGGCCGAGCTCGCGCCGGCGCGCACCTTCGGGCTGCTTGACGATTGGCCGCGTTTGAAGGCGGCCGGGCTGGCGCGTGGCGGCTCGCTCGACAATGCGGTCGTGGTCAGCGGGAATCGCGTGCTGAACGACGGCGGGCTGCGTTTTGCCGACGAGTTTGTCCGCCACAAGCTGGTCGATGCCTTGGGCGACCTTTATCTGGCCGGCGGCCCGATCATCGGGCATTTCCGCGGCCTGCGGTCCGGCCATGCGCTGACCCGCCGGCTGATTGCGGCGCTGTTTGCCGACCGCGACGCCTGGTGCGAAACGACAATCGTCGAGGCTGCACCGCTCGGCGCCGTGTCGTGGCTGCACACCGCCCGGGTCGCGCGCGCCTGATCCTGCCGGGGCGCTGTCGGTTTATCGCCCGCACCCCGATCCGTGCTATAAGCGCGCTGGAAGTTTGAAATCGGGGTTGAGAGCGCCGATGCGTTTGTTGTTGTCCGCGCGGCGGCGGCAGGTTGCCGCGATGCTGCTGTTGATTGTGCTCGCTTCCTGCGGCGACTCGAAGAACCAGGTTTATATCGAAAAGCCGGTCGACGATCTTTACAATAAGGCCATGGATTCCCTGGTCGACGAGAATTACACCGCTGCGGCCAAGACCTTCGACACGGTGGAAAGTCAGCACCCATATTCGGTATGGGCGACAAAAAGCCAGTTGATGCAAATCTATGCTCTGTACGAAGATGGAAAATACGACGACGCGATCATCGCCGCCGATCGATTTATTCAACTGCACCCGGGACATCGCGATGTCGCCTACTCTTATTATTTAAAGGCGATTTGCTATTATATGCAGATCGTCGATGTCGGGCGCGATCAGAAGTTGACCGAGCTGGCCTTGAAATCGCTCGACGATGTCGTTCGCCGCTTTCCCGACAGCAAATACGCACGCGACGCTAAGCTCAAGCTTGACTTCACGCGCGATCATCTGGCCGGAAAGGAAATGGAAATCGGCCGATATTACCTGAAGCGACAGGAATACCTGGCGGCGATCAACCGCTTCAAACGGGTCATCGACAATTACCAGACGACGACGCATGTGCCCGAGGCATTGGAGCGCCTGGTCGAATGCGATCTCGCGCTCGGGCTCAACAAGGAAGCCAAGGATAACGCGGCGGTGCTGGGCTATAATTATCCGGGCAGCCGCTGGTACGGCGATGCCTACGCGCTGGTCACCGGCGGCGGAAATGCGGCGGGTGGCGGCGAGGGCTGGTTCGGCCGCATCGTCAGCGGCGTCTTTTGAAGTCTCCCGCCCGGCTCGCGCCGGGGGGGCCAGGCGGCCACATTAAAAAAACTTAATTACTGCTTGGCCGCGCGCTGATCTATGTCAGCGCGTCGTCGTCTGCCTCGCGCCCCCGGGATGCGCCAATGCGTACCCCGGCGAGGGGGACCGGCACGGCGGACGAAATGGGAGGATCCTGAGCATGGTGCGGCGGCTCTTTCTTGTCTCGTTCGTGGTGGTGCTCTCGGCCATGGCGGCCCAAGCCGCCGATCCGCCGGCAGGCATCGCCGGCCTCTTCGTCACAACCAAGTATCCCGCGCTGACCGTGCGTGCCGGCGAAACGACGACGATCGATGTGTCGGTGCGCAACTTCAAATTGCCGCCGCAGTCCCTGGTCCTCAGCGTGCCGCAGATCGCGACCGGCTGGAAAGCGACGGTCCTGGGCGGCGGCCAGCCGGTCGGAGCCGTCGAGGTCGCCCCCGATTCCGAGGAGCGCCTGCAATTGCGGCTCGAACCGCCGGCCGGGATCGGCCACGGCGACTATCAGTTCACCCTTGAGGCCAAGAACGCCCAGTTTGACGGCAAGCTGGGGATCACCGTCACGATCGGCGAGGAGGTTCCGGCCAAACTCAAGCTCACCACCAATTTCCCCGCGCTGCGCGGCACCGCGACCACCTCGTTCAAATACAAGGTGACGGTGAACAACGACAGCGGGCGCGACGCGACGGTCAATCTGAGCGGCGATGCGCCGAAAAACTTCCAGATCGGCTTTACCGAGGCCTATGCCAGCCAGCAGATCACCTCGATCCCGATCGAGGCCGGCAAGTCGAAGGATGTCGAGGCCAGTCTGACGATCCCGCGCGAGACCCCGGCCGGCGACTACAAGCTCGCGCTGCACGCCAAGACCGAGGCGGCCAGCGCCGATCTCCCGGCCACTCTCACCATCGTCGGGCAGCCGCGCATCGCGCTCTCGGGCGAAGGCGGGCGGCTCAGCGGCGAAGCCTATGCCGGCCAGAACAGCCAGCTGACCGTGGTCTTGCGCAATGACGGCAGCGAGGCGGCGCGCGATGTCGAACTCAGTGCGACGACCCCGGAGGGCTGGAAATCGGAGTTCGATCCCAAGCAGCTGCCGCAGCTCGCCCCCGCCGCGACCCAGAACGTCAAGGTGACGCTGACCCCGTCGCCGCGCGCCATCGCCGGCGATTACCAGACGACGATCCGCGCCAGCGCGGCCGGCGGGCTGTCCGAATCGGCCAATTTCCGCATCACCGTCCTCACGTCGACCCTGTGGGGCGCGGTCGGCATCGCGATCATCGCGATCGCCCTCCTGGTCGTCGTCTTCGCCGTCGCCCGCTTCGGCCGAAGGTAGGGAACGCGCCATGGCGGGCGAAGTCGCTATCCGCGCCGAGGCGCTGACCAAGCGTTACCGCGCAACGCTCGCGGTCGACCACATCGAC
>DATCQF010000745.1:0-1767 GCA_036569735.1 Allostellaceae bacterium
GCGAGGCCGGGGAGGGCTGCGATGTCGTCGGCGTGGCGGTCGAGCGCCGGGTCGCCCGATCCGTCAGGCGGAATCGACACGAGGATGTGGCTGACCCCGGCAAATTCCGCCGGCGCGAGCGGATGATCAGGATCGAAGCAAAGGCAATCGGGCTCCCGCGGATCACGGCTGGTGCCGGTGACCCGCCAGCCGTCGTCACCGAGCCGCCCGGCCAGCACGCGGGCGCTGTAGCCGAGCCCGAGGCATAAGAGATGCCGGTGAACTGCGGTCACGCGCCGCGTTCGGCCGGCATCGCGGCGGCGGAGCCGGGCGCCGGCGCGGGGATTTCCTCGAGCGCGGCGGCGATCTGTTTGTGATGCAGCCGCGTCGACAGCCAGAACCCGCACGATACCAAGGCCCCGATCGCCAGCGGCAGGCGCAGCCCGAGATGCTCGCTCGCCATGCCGATCAGCACCGCTCCGAGCGCCGGCCCGGCCCGGAAGATCATCCCGTAGAGCGCCATCACCCGGCCGCGCATCCTGGTGTCGACCGCGGCCTGGATCAGGGTTTGCGCCCCCGTGCCGGTGATCGTCATCGCCGCGCCGGCGACGAATACGGAGGGCAATGCGAGAAAGAACCGGTCCGTTGCGGTAAAGGCGAGGATCGCCAGGGACATCATCAAGGTGGCGCCGAGGACCACATCGGCGAGGCCCGCGACCGCGGGGCGCAGCACCATCCAGGCGCCGCCGCAGATGGCGCCCAGCCCCACCGTCGATGTCAGCATCGCCAAACCCTGGGGGCCGCGCCCGAAAACGTGGTCGGCGAACCCGGGGAACAGCTCGATGAAGCCGCGGGTGCCGATCGCGGTCATCGCAAAGAGCAGCAGCATCGGCCCGATCCCCTTGTGCCGGCTGACATAGGCATAGGCCTCGGCCGAGGCGCGGATCGCGTTCTGCCGATCCGCGATCGGGACCGGGGGCAGGTCGCGCAGCAGCACCAGCGAGATCTGGAACGCGAGGTAGCCGACCGCGTTGGCGGCGAACGCGGCGGCGATGCCAACCTCCGCGATCACCACGCCGGCGATCGCCGGCCCGATGAAGCGGGCCATGTTGAAAATGACCGAGTTGATCGCCAAGGCCGAGGCCAGCGACTCGCGATCGACGAGGCTTGGGATCAGCGCGAGCCGGGCCGGCTGGGAGAGGCCGCCGACGATCCCCAGGAGCAGCACCAGGCTGAACAACAATTCGATGGTGATCGTGTCGGTCGCGACCAGAAGCGCGAGGAGGCCTGCCTGGGCACAGCCGCACAGCTGGGTGATCCGGATGATCCACACCCGGTCGCGGCGGTCGGCGAGGACGCCGGCGAACGGGCTCAAAAACAAGACCGGCAGGAAATCGGCGAGCGAGACGAGCCCGAGCCAGGTTCCCGAATGGGTCAGCGTCCAGGCGAGCCAGCCGACCGCGACCCGCTGCAGCCACCAGCCGATCAGGGATACGCCGTTGCCGCTGATATAAACCCGGTAATTGCGGTGGCCGAAAGCCCGGGCAATGTTGTGGAACCCGGCGGCGGGACGGCGCTGCTGCTCAAGAGCCAAGGAATCCGCACCCCGATCAGCGCCCTCTCCGCGGCGCATCGTAGAGCAAAATCCGGTGGAGTCGACTCGGCGGGGACCGGCCCCCACCCCAGCCCTCCCCCGCAAGCAGGGGGGGTCGCTGGTGCGCCGAAAATTCACGGGCTCATGGGGATGCGCCGAAACCCCTCCCCTGCTTGCGGGGGAGGGAGGGACCC
>DATCQF010000746.1:0-2587 GCA_036569735.1 Allostellaceae bacterium
CTTGAGACCGGCGCCGGAGGGGGGTTGGAAGAAGCGCGGCCCGCCTGCCGTCCGCGTGAAGCGGCTGGCCTCCGGCGGCGCGCTGCGCATCGAACTGAACGGCTGCGGCCGCGCCGTCCCGGATGAGGGCGAAAATGCAGACGCTGAAGGCTGGCATCGCGGCCAATTCCTACCGCTTGACCGCCTCGCTTACGCACTCTCGGCGGAGGAACACACTCTTGCGAGCGCCCTCGCAGCCTTTACCGGCGAGGTTTTCGACGATGGCGCCGGCGATTGGCGCGACGCAAATGATGCGATCGGGCGCCACCGGCGGCGCGCCCGCGCAATGCTCTCGCTCACCGACACGTTGATCGACGTTTTTGACCGGCTGCCGCAAAGCCGGGCGCGAGGCGGTAGTCTGTCTGAGACGCGCGTCAACTCGCCGGCGGCGCTCTCACGCATGTTGGCGGCAATGATCGGCTTTGGCGCGCCACGGGTTCCGCGCGAGCGGCTTGGCGCCGCGGCGGCGGCTTTTTTCGGCGCGCGCATCGCAACCGACTGGCGAGGCATCGTGCCCGTTGCCAGCCTGGATATCTCCAAGGCCTACGCAATGTTCGCCGCCCTGTTGCGGTTGCAGGATTTTCTCGCCGCCGAGGAGATTGGCTTCGAGGAAGCGACGGCCGAGGCCCGTGAGATCGCCAAGAGCGCGACGGCCACCATCCTCCAGCCGACAACCTGGCCGAGGTTCGTGATACTTTGCTGGTGCCGCCTCTCCGGCGAGGTCGTGCCGGTGCACGCGCTCTTCGACGGTCGCCAATTCTCGATGGGGATGCCGGAGCGCTGGTCGGACGGGCTGGTGCCGCTCTGGCTGCCCGACCTCCTTGCGGCGAAGTGCAAGGGCGGCCGGGGTCCTGAGATCGTCCGGGCCGAGCGCATGGTCCCCGTCGGCCGGCGTCGTCGCTTACAATCCCTGCGCCTGCCCTCGGGGATAGCGTTCGACCCGTCGCGGGACGATCTGTTTTGCACGCTGGTGGAAGAGGGTGAACGGCTGCGGCGCGGCGAGGGGAAGTGGGGCAAAGTCCGGCGCGAAGTGCGCGAAGTCCTCTATCCGGGCTGGAAGGCGGGCAACAATGGGCTCGCTTTCGGCAGTCTCGCGCAGACCAACGTCATCGACAAGGCGGGCGAGGCCCGCGAAAAAGTGACGATGTTGTTCGACGAGGGCGAGCTGCGCGTCGAGACGGCACATCCCGAGGAGCCCGGCGCTTCCTTCTGTCTGCCGCTCGCCGGGCTTGTCACCGCCTGTGGGCGGATGCTGCTCGCGGTGATCGATCAAATCGTCGCGCAGAAGGGCGGCATCGTCGCTGCGGGACACACGGACAGCGCGCACGTCATCGCGACCCGCACAGGCGGCCCCGTCCGCCTCGAAGTCGCCGATCGCGACCCGCAATCGGGCGTCGGCCGGCGCTACTGGCGCGAATTTCATGCGCTGTCGGAGACCGAGATCGAGGAGATCGCCGCCGCATTCGCCTCGCTCAACATCTTCGACAAGGCGCTGATGCCCGGCTCGCCGCTCAAGGTCAAGGGCTGGGGCCGCGCCCTGTTCCTGACTGCGGCGCACTACTGCTACCTGAACGATGCGGGCGAGCCGATTGACGGAACGCGTTCGATCATCGGGCAATATCTACCGCCGAGCGGTGACGCAGCGAGCTGGCCCCTTGAAGCGTGGCGTTACATCGCCGCCGCCTGGGAAGGCGCAGGTAAGGACTTGCCATTGCCGTGGCTCTCATACCCTGCCGTAGGCACGCTCGCCCTCTCGCGCCCAGCCTTCCGGGAGAAGGTCGCGGCCGTGGCCGCGCGCCCCTTCGACCGCTTCCTGGTCGCGCGGGCCGTCGGTCGCAAGGACGGCGAGCCAGCCACTACCGCGGTCATCATCGCCCCCTTTGAGAGGGCTCCGCAGCGCTGGTCGGGTCTGCCCTGGCGGTTTTACGAGACGGGCGAATTTGTAGACTGCGAGAAGCCCGACGGCGACGGCTGGCGCTGGCGTTCGTTACGGTCGCCGACATGCTCCGCAGCTTCGGACGCATCCACCCGCATGCGATGCTCGACGCCGCCGGCATGCCCTGCGATGGCGATACGCGCGGCCCATTGCGGCGGATCGCAATGCGCGATGGGCCGAAATACGTGACCGGTAAGGAAAGCCTCGGATGGCCCGACGATCCCGCGCTCGCTTTCACGACCCCCGCCCCCGCGGTCTTCTCAGCCGGCTCCGCGGCTGCCGATCTCGGAGCGGATTGCGACTGGAATACGGTTCGCGCCGCTCTCGCGATCATCGGCGCGGCACCGGTCGCGCGCCGCATGAAGCTCGATCCGCGCAGCGTCCGCTACTGGCTTGATGGGAGCGGCAAACCCAAGAGCGCAGGTGACGTAGAGAAGGCTGTCGTGGCATGCGCGGCCGAGGCCGGTTTGTCCCTGCCGAGCGATGGGGGTCTTAATCATCTCGGTGAGGTATGCGCCCGCTTGCCCGAGCGAGCCGCGATCCAGCAGCGTTTCCTCGGTGCGGCGATCGAATATTTCGCGCGTTCGCATGGGAGCACGCGCGAGCTAGGGC
>DATCQF010000747.1:0-2096 GCA_036569735.1 Allostellaceae bacterium
CGCCCGTCGGAATCGCGGCTGACCGCGTCATGGACATTGAGCCAGCCGGCCGGCTCGGCGACCACGCCGGTTTCCTCGGCGAGCTCACGCATCGCCCCTTCGGCGATGGTTTCGCCGAGTTCGAGGACACCGCCCGGAAAACCCCAGCGTCCGGCGTTGGGCTGCTGGGCGCGCTGGACGATCAGCGCCCTGGTTGCCGGGCCATCGCCGCGCAGCACGACCGCCAGCACCGCGACGATCGGCCGGTCGGGATAGCGCCGCGCCGCCCGGCGGGCTTCAAGGCTGTCGGGGCCGGCGGAGGTGGGTTCGGTACCGGGTACCGTCATGCCCCCACCCTAACCCTCCCCCGCCTGCAGGGGAGGGAATAGTCCTGCGTCAACTCCCGGCAAGCGGGGAAAACGAACACCCTCCCCCGCAAGCGGGGGAGGGTTGGGGTGGGGGCTCGCAACGCCCGCGGCACGACCGATTGTTGTCGGGCTGCTAGTCGGCGGCGGCGCGCGGCTGGCCGTGCTCGTCGGTGTAGATCTCGGCGCCCTTCTCGATGAATTCCTTCGATTTCTCGGCCATGCCGGCGCGGGCATAGTCGCGGACCTCCTGGGAAATCTGCATCGAGCAGAATTTGGGGCCGCACATCGAGCAGAAATGCGCGAGTTTCGCGCCGTCGGCCGGTAGCGTCTGGTCGTGGAACTTCTCGGCGGTTTCGGGGTCGAGCGACAGGTTGAACTGGTCGCGCCAGCGGAACTCGAAGCGCGCCCGCGACAAGGCGTCGTCGCGCTCGCGCGCGCCCGGGTGGCCTTTGGCGAGGTCGGCGGCGTGCGCGGCGATCTTGTAGGTGATGACGCCGACCTTGACATCGTCGCGGTCGGGGAGCCCCAAATGCTCCTTCGGGGTCACATAGCAGAGCAGCGCGGTGCCGAACCAGCCGATCATTGCCGCGCCGATGCCGCTCGTGATGTGGTCGTAGCCCGGCGCGATGTCGGTGACGAGCGGCCCCAGGGTATAGAACGGCGCCTCGCCGCATTCCTCGAGCTGCTTATCCATGTTGATCTTGATCTTGTGCATCGGCACATGGCCGGGGCCCTCGATCATCACCTGGACATCGTCTTCCCAGGCGATCTTGGTCAATTCGCCGAGGGTTTCCAGTTCGGCGAACTGGGCGCGGTCGTTGGCATCGGCGTTGGAGCCCGGGCGCAATCCGTCGCCCAGCGAGTAACTGACGTCATAGGCCCGCATGATCTCGTTGATCTCGCGGAAATGGGTGTAGAGGAAGCTTTCCTCGTGATGCGCCAGGCACCATTTCGCCATGATCGAGCCGCCGCGCGAGACGATGCCGGTGACCCGGTCGGCGGTCAGGTGGATGTAGCCGAGGCGCACCCCGGCATGGATCGTGAAATAATCGACCCCCTGCTCGGCCTGTTCGATCAAGGTGTCGCGGAACAGTTCCCAGGTCAGGTCCTCGGCCTTGCCGCCGACCTTTTCCAGGGCCTGATAGATCGGCACCGTGCCGATCGGCACCGGCGAATTGCGGATGATCCATTCGCGGATCGTGTGGATGTTGCGCCCGGTCGACAGGTCCATGACCGTGTCGGCGCCCCACCGCGTCGCCCACACCAGCTTGTCGACTTCCTCGGCGACCGAGGAGGTGACGATCGAGTTGCCGATATTGGCGTTGACCTTTACCAGGAAATTGCGGCCGATGATCATCGGCTCGGTTTCCGGGTGGTTGATGTTGTTGGGGATGATCGCGCGGCCGCGGGCGATCTCGTCGCGGACGAACTCCGGGGTCACGTATTCGGGGATGCTGGCGCCGAACGAGTTGCCGGCGTCGGGCCGCGCCATCGCCGCCTCGCGCCCCAAGTTTTCGCGGATCGCGACGTATTCCATCTCGGCGGTGACGATGCCGCGCCGGGCATAGGCGAGCTGGGTCACCGATTGTCCGGGCTTGGCGCGCAGCACCCGGCGGGCGGCGCGGTCGAATATCGGGACGTTGCTGTCTTCGCCGCGCCTGAGGCCGTTATCCTCGGGCATGATCTCGCGGCCGTGGGTCTCCTCGACATCGCCGCGCGCGACGATCCACGAGCGGCGCAGTTCCAAGA
>DATCQF010000748.1:0-3510 GCA_036569735.1 Allostellaceae bacterium
CGGCGGCTGACGCGCTGGCCGGCCGATGGCAAGTTTGCCTCGAGCGAGGTGCTGATCGACCGCTTCGAGGGGAAGCGCCTCAGCCGGCCCAACGATCTCGTGTGCAAATCCGACGGCAGCATCTATTTCACCAACCCGGGAGTGCGCATCCCCCTGGCCGAGCGCGAGCTCGATCCCTCCGCGGTCTACCGGGTCAAGCCCGACGGCTCGGCCAGCCATGTCTGCGATGTCGAATACCCGAACGGCTTGGCATTCTCGCCGGATGAGCGGACGCTCTACATCGCCAATACCAGGCAGGCGATGTACATCCACGCGGTGGAGCTCGACTCGGCGGGCAACATGGTGCGGCGGCGGATCTTTGCCGACATGTCGTCGGACGAGAAAATCGGCGTGCCGGACGGCATGAAGGTCGATGTCGAGGGCCGGGTCTACTGCACCGGGCCGGGCGGCACCTGGGTGTTCGCGCCGAGCGGCGAGCAGCTCGGCATCATCAAGACCCCGGAGGTGCCGGCCAACCTGTGCTTTGGCGGCCCCGACATGAAGACGATATTCTTCACCGCGCACACCTCGGTCTATTCGCTGCGAGTCAAGGTGCCGGGCCTCCCGGGCCACCCCTTCCGGCGGTAAGCGGGATATTCACCACGGAGGCACGGAGGGCACGAAGCTTCCCCCCAATCATGTCATACCGGCGAAAGCCGGTATCCATGGCGGAAACGGGTCCCGGCTTTCGCCGGGATGACAGAACAGCAGGCAAAGTTATCTTCGTCTCCTTCGTGTCTTCGTGGTGAATTCCTCTACCCATGCCGCTTGCGGGCGGCGAGCTTGACGGCGGCGATGATCTCGGGATAGGCGCCGCAGCGGCACAGATTGCCCGAGAGATAATGGCGGATGTCGTCGTCGCTCGGGTCCGGCACCTCGTCGAGCAGCTGCTTCGTCATCAGGATAAAGCCCGGCGTGCAGAAGCCGCATTGGAAGGCGCCGGCCTCGATAAAGGCTTCCTGCACCGGGTCGAGCCGGCCCTCGGAAGCGAGATGCTCCACCGTGACGACCGTCGCGCCGTCGGCAAAGGCGGCGAGGTAGAGGCAGGACGAGACCGCGCGCCCGTCGACCAGCACGGTGCAGCATCCGCACAGCCCCTGGCCGCAGCTCTCGCGCGCGCCGAACAGTTCGAAATGCTCGCGCAACAGCTCGACGAGGCTGATATGCGGCATCACCAGCGCCTCGACGGCGGCGCCGTTGAGGGTGAAGCGGATCGGCCGGGGCGCGCCGCTCATCTCATGTACCGGTATGCTGGAATGGCAACATGCGTCCTTGGAGACGCGCCCGTTGGACGCTCCTCAGGATGATGTTCTTTCTTAATGTTATCATAGACATGCGTCATCCTGAGGAGGTGCGGAGCGCCGTCTCGAAGGACGCACCGCGCACCAGCAGGTAGCGTGCCCATAGCCAACCATACTCATTCGTCTCCCAGCGGATCGCCGGCGGCGCGGCGCAATGCGCGGTAGACCGCCTCGGCGGTGATCGGCAATTGGGTGATCCGAACTCCGACGGCGTCGTGGATCGCGTTGGCGATCGCCGGCGACACGCCGAACGTGCCGGTTTCGCCGATCCCCTTGGCGCCGTAGGGGCCGCTGTGTTGCGCCGCGTCGACCGCCTCGGCCTCGATCCGTTCGGGCAGGTCGCGGATGCCGGGGATCTTGTATTCGGCGAAGGACGGGTTGCGCAGCTGCCCCTCGGTAAATTCCATCTCCTCGAACAGGGTGAAGCCGAGCTGCATGATCGAGGCGCCGGTCAGCTGGGTCTCGACGATGCGCGGATTAACGGGCGTGCCGGCATCGGCAACGGTGACGAGGCGCAGCACGCGGATCTGGCCGGTCTCGGCGTCGATCTCGACTTCGGCGCCGGCGCCGCCGACCATCCAGAACGGTGTCGCGTTCGGGGTCTGCCCGGTGGCGTGGTCGGGCGGGACGTAATCGGGCACATAGCTGCCGGCGCCCGCGATCGTGCCGGCCTGCATGCCGTATTTGCGCCGGAACAATTCGGCGACCGGCAGGTTGGCCCCGGGCGGCACGCCGGTCTCGGCGGCGAGCGCGGCGAGTTTCCGGCGTGCCTCCTCGGCGGCGAGGCGCACCGCATGCCCCATGTGAAAGATCGAGCGCGAGCCCAAAGTGCCCATGTCGTAGGGCGTCACATCGGTGTCCGGGGCGACGACCCGCACGGTCTCGGCATCGAGCCCCAAGGTTTCGGCGGCGATCTGCGCCATTGCGGTGGTCGAGCCCTGGCCCATGTCGACGGTGCCGCAATAGAGCGTGCAGCTGCCGTCGGCGGCGATCGCGACGGTCGCGACCGAAGTCGTCGGCGAGATCGAGGCCTTGAAGCCGATCGCGATGCCGCGGCCCCGCTTCAGTGTCTCCGTGCCGCGATCGAAGCTCTGGTCCCAGCCCATCCGCACCGCGAGCCGGTCGAGCACCGCCGAAATCGCCGCGTCATGCATGATCGTGCCGGTCGCCTGGGCCACCCCGTCGCGCAGCAGGTTGCGGCGGCGGAACTCGACCGGGTCGATCCCGAGCGCGCGGGCCACGAGGTCGGTGTGGCTCTCGTAGGCCCACACCAGCTGCGGCACGCCAAAGCCGCGCAGCGCGCCGGCCGGCGGGCGGTTGGTGTAGACCTCAACGGAATCGATCGCGACATTGGTGATGTCGTAGGGGCCGGCCGCGCTGAACCCGGATTTCTGGGCGACCCGCGGGCCGATATCGGCGTACGCGCCGCCGTTGTAAAAGACCTCGCAACGCCGGGCGCTGATATGCCCGTCCGCGGTCACCGCGCTTTTGATGCGAAACGTGCTGGCGTGCTTGGAAATCGTGAAGAACTGCTCCTCCATGCTGAGCGCCAGCTTGACCGGGCGGCGGGCGAGCAACGACAGCGCCACCGCCAGCGGTTCCAGCTTGCAATAGACCTTGGCGCCGAACCCGCCGCCCAAGAACGCAGTCTTGACCCTGACCCGGTTCTCCGGCCACCCCAGGAGCCGGGCGATCTCGATCCGCACGAAAGACGGGGTCTGGGTCGAGCTGTAGACCGTCACCGAGCCGTCGCGCGCACGGCAAGCGTGACATGCGGCTCCAATGGGGTGTGCATGACCTGCTGGGTGCGAAAGCTGTGCTCGAAGACATGTGCGGCCTCGGCAAAGGCGCGCTCCGTATCGCCGCGGCGCAGGTGGAAATCGATGGCGACATTGGTGTCGCGCCGCCCGGCGAGGTGCGCCAGGTCGGGGAAGGTGCCGGCCGGCTTCAGCAAATCGTGGACGATCGCCGCCGACTTCATCGCCTCGATTTCGTCGAACACAGCGGGCAGCGGTTCGTAATCGACCGTAATCGCCTGCGCGGCCTCTTCCGCGATGTGCGGGTCGGCGGCCAGCACCACCGCGACCGGCTCGCCGACATGGCGCACCTTGCCCTCGGCGAGGATCGGCTGGTCATGAAACGCCGGCCCGTAATAGGGTTCGGCGATGAC
>DATCQF010000749.1:0-5970 GCA_036569735.1 Allostellaceae bacterium
CGGTGAAGGAGGGGAGCGCCGCCGTGATCGCCGCCGCGTCCGGTCGCGCCTCGGTTTCGGCAATCACCGCGCCCTCGCGATCGTCGGTGTCGGTCTGGGCGCCCCAGGTGATCCGGAAGCGGTAGGTTTTGCGGCCCGCGGCGACAAACTGGACGGTCTTGGTCGCCTCGCCCAGGGCCAGCGGCAGGACCCCGGTCGCCAGCGGGTCGAGCGTGCCGGCATGCCCGACCTTTGCCCCGGTGCTGCGCCGCACCAGCGCGACCGCCCGCGCCGAGGTGATGCCATAGGGCTTGTCGATGACCAGCCAGCCGTGCACCCCGCCA
The DNA here is from genome assembly GCA_036569735.1 of Allostellaceae bacterium. Classification (GTDB taxonomy): domain Bacteria; phylum Pseudomonadota; class Alphaproteobacteria; order ATCC43930; family CGMCC-115725; genus DATARH01. Next base: position 324 of record DATCQF010000749.1, read on the forward strand.
GGCACCCCGGGGTCAGCTGGTCGCGTCATCCTGCTCCGGCTGCGGATGCAGATCGCGCTCGACCTCGGGGCGGGCGAGCAGCGCCGCGATGTGGGCGGCATTCTCGAAGGCGCCGTCGAGCGCGAAGACGATGTTGGGGACCTGCCGAAGCTCGACCATGCGGGCCACCTGCCCCTTCAAGAACACCGCGCTGCGTTTGAGCCCGGCCATGATCTCGTCGGCCTTGGCGCCGGCCAGCGGCATCACAAAGGCGGTGGCGTTGCGCAGATCGGGGCTGAGCCGCACCTCGACGACGGTGATGTTGGCATCGCGCAGCGCCGGATCGCGCAATACCCCGGGCCGCAACAGCTGGGCCAGCGCATGGCGCAGCTCCTCCCCGACTCGCAACTGCCGCTGCGAGGCCGGGCGCGGGCCCTTGGCGTGGTCGCTATTGTGTCGCCTGGGCATGAGTCCGTGTTGCAATCAGCTTAAAAATCGCATTCCCGGCGCAAGCCGGGATCCATTTTTCAGCTAGCTCATTCGCGGACAAGTGGATCCCGGCTTTCGCCGGGAATGCGGTTGTTGGAGAGGGAGGCTAAAGCGTGCGGGCGACTTCCTCGACCTCGAAGCACTCGATGACGTCGCCCTGCTGGATGTTCTCGTAATTCTCGAAGGCCATGCCGCATTCGTAGCCTTCGCGGACCTCGCGGACCTCGTCCTTGAAGCGCTTCAGCGTCTTCAAGGCGCCGTCGTGGATCACCACGTTGTCGCGCAGGAGGCGCACCCTGGCGCCGCGCCGGACCACCCCGTCGGTGACCATGCAGCCGGCCACCTTGCCGACCCGGGTGATGTTGAAGACCTCGCGGATCGCGGCATTGCCCAAAAACCGCTCGCGCAGGGTCGGCGACAGCATGCCCGACAGCGCGTTGCGCATGTCGTCGATGACGTCGTAGATGATCGCGTAATAGCGGATTTCGACGCCGTCGCGCGTTGCCAGGTCGCGCGCCTGCGGGTTGGCCCGGACATTGAACCCGATGATGACGGCGCCGGTCGCCTTGGCGAGGATGACGTCGCTCTCGTTGATCCCGCCGACCGCCGAATGCAGCACCCGGACCGCGACCTCGTCGGTCGACAGCTTATCCATCGAGCCGACGATCGCCTCGAGGGAGCCCTGGACATCGGATTTGACGACGACCGCCAGCTCCTTGGCGACCCCCGAGGCGATGTCCGAGAACATCTGCTCGAGGGTGCCGCGGCCACCTGCAGCAGCAGCAGTGTCGCGCCGCCGGCGCTGCCGGAAATCGGTAACCTCGCGGGCCCGGCTCTCGCTCTCGATCACGACGAAATCATCGCCGGCCAGCGGCATGCCGTTGAGCCCCAGGACCTCGATCGGGGTCGAGGGACCGGCGTCCTTCTGGGTCTGGCCGCGCTCGTCGACCAGCGCGCGCACCCGGCCCCATTCGCCGCCGGCGACAAAAACATCCCCGACGCGCAAGGTCCCGCGCTGGACCAGAACGGTAGCCACCGGACCCCGGCCGCGCTCGAGCTTGGCTTCGAGCACGACGCCTTCGGCCGAGCGGTTCGGATTGCCCTTGAGGTCGAGCAGCTCGGCCTGCAGGAGGATGGCTTCCTCGAGCTTGTCGAGATTGGTTTTCTTCAGCGCCGAAACCTCGACGTCGAGCACCTCGCCGCCGAGCTCCTCGACGACGAGCTCGTGCTGCAGGAGCTCCTGGCGCACCCGGTCGGGCCTGGCGTCGGGCCGATCCATCTTGTTGATCGCGACGATGACCGGCACGTTGGCGGCCCGCGCATGGCGGATCGCCTCGACCGTCTGCTCCATGATGCCGTCATCGGCGGCGACGACCAGGACGACGATGTCGGTGACATTGGCGCCCCGCGCGCGCATCGCGGTAAAGGCCTGGTGGCCCGGGGTGTCGATAAAGGTGATCTGCTTGCCGCCTTTGAGGGTGACCCGATAGGCGCCGATGTGCTGGGTGATGCCGCCCGCCTCGCCGGCGGCAACGTCGGTTTCGCGCAGCGCGTCGAGCAGCGAGGTCTTGCCGTGATCGACATGCCCCATGACGGTGACCACCGGGGAGCGCGGCTCGATCTCGGCATTGTCGGGATCGTCGGCGTCGCCGCGCAGCCCGATCTCGACGTCCGACTCGGCGACGCGGCGCAGCCGGTGACCAAACTCGGCCACGATCAATTCGGCGGTGTCGGCATCGATGACCTGATTGATCGTCGCCATGACGCCCATGCGCATCAGCGCCTTGATGACATCGGCGGCGCGCTCAGCCATCCGGTTCGCCAGCTCCTGGATCGTGATCGTCTCGGGAACCACGACCTCGCGCACGATCTTGGTCTGTTCCTGGCGCAGCATCCGCTGGCGCTCGCGTTCGCGGGCGCGGCGCACCGAGGCGAGGCTGCGCATCCGCTCGCCGGCATCGTCGTCGAGCGCGCGGGTCACCGTCAGCTTGCCGGTCCGGCGGCGATGCTCGTCGCGCCGCACCGGGGTGGCCGGGCGCTTCAGACCGGGGCGCTGGCCGGGGCGCAGCGCGGTTGTCGATTCCTCTTCCTCTTCGGCCGGCGCCACCATCTTGCCGGCGGCGGTCAGCGCGGCCACCTTGGCGGCGGCCGCCTTGCCGGCGCGTTCGGCGACCTCGCGGCGGGACTCTTCCTCCTTGCGCCGGGCCTCCTCGTCCTCGGCGTGCTTTTTCGCCTCCTCTTCGGTGCGCTTGCGCGCGTCTTCGTCGTCGGCGCGCCGGCGGGCCTCTTCCTCGGTGCGCCTGCGGGCCTCCTCGACCGCGCGTTCCTCTGCTTCGCGCAGCCGGTCCGCCTCTTCGAGGGCCGCCCGATAGCGCGACTCGTCGTCGGCCTTGCGGGCATCCTGAAGCGCACGCACCCGACCCGCCCGCTCCTCGGCGGTGAGCGCGCGCGGCATCGTTACCGGACGGCGGGTCGGCTCGGCGGCCGGCGCCGGTGCTGCCGGCTGGGCCCGCGCGACGGTGGTCGCCCCGGGGCTCGCTGCGGCCGGCGGCGCCGGTTCGGTGCGGCCCGGGTCGGGGGCAGCCCCCGGCACCAAGGTCCGCTTCTTGCGGACCTCGACGGTGACGGTCTTCGAGCGCCCATGCGAGAAGCTCTGGCGAACCTGCCCGGTCTCTACCGGCCGGCGCAGTTCGAGCCTGGTGCCGGTGCGGACCAGGGTCAAAGGCCGTTTCTGCTCTTGCTCGTTGGCTTCTTGCTCGTTGGCTTCAGTCATGCGTTTCGGTACCACCATCCTGTGGCGCCGGCCCCGCCGGCGCGAATTCCATCGCGTTATCCACCCCGCGGTCCACCCCGGGATCCGCCCGGAGATCGACCGCCGCCTCGGCGCGCAGACCGGCGAGCCGAGTGAGATCGAGCAGCAGCAGCCGGCACAAGGGGCCGCCGGCGATCGCCGCGTGCACGGTCCGCTCGCGGCCAAACGCGCCGCCGAGCTCGGCCGCCGTCAGCACGCGGGCCGACGCTACACCGCGCCCGAGCGCAGTCAGCTTGCGATGCCCGCCTTCCGCGCCGTCCAGCGCGGCCAGCAAAAGCCCGACCTGGCCCCGCCGCAGCGCGTCGCCGACCCGCTCGAACCCGGCCACCGCGAGGCCGGCCCGGCGCGCGAGGCCGATTGCGTCGTAGCACCGCCGCGCCAACAGGCTCTCGATACGGTCGGCGAGCTCGGGTGACGCCGACACCGATCGCCGCGCCGCCCGCGCGAAAATCCGCTTCGCCACCGCCCTCTCCACTATATCGCGGCGCGGCGTCAACCACAAACCCCGTCCGGGAAGCCGTGCCTCGATATCGGGCACGATCGCGCCGTCGGGACCCACGACAAAACGCAACAGCGTGCCGCGGTCGCGGATTTCGCCGGTGACGATGCACCGGCGCTGGGGATTGCCCGGGCGCTCGGGCGGCGGGGTTGCCGACACCCCCTCCAGCTCCGGCGCCCGACGCTCGACGGTAGCCGTCGCGGTTACTCCCGAGGTGCCGCGTCGGGCTCTGCCGCGCCGGCCTCGCCGGGCTCGAACCAGGATGCGCGGGCCGCCATGATCAGCGCGTTCGCGTCTTCGAGCTCGAGCTTCGCGCCACCCTTGTCGGAAGCGGCGAGCATCTCGACCAGCTCGTCGCCGGCAAGCCCGGCGAAATCATCCAGGGTCTTGACCTCGTTTTCGCCGAGCGTGACCAGCATGCCGGGCGTCAAGCCGTCGACCGCCGCCAGATCGTCGGCGATACCCAGTTCGCGGTAGCGCTCCTCGTACTCGTGGTCGCGCCGCTCCAGCGCGTTGCGCGCGCGTTCCTGGAGTTCGCCGGCAACCTCGACATCAAACCCCTCGATCTCGGCCAGATCGTCGACCGGCACGAAAGCGACTTCCTCGAGCGAGCCGAACCCCTCGGTGACCAAGAGATGGGCAATCACGTCATCGATATCGAGCGCGTCGATGAACAATTGGCTGCGGCTGCGGAATTCCTCGGTGCGCCGCTCCGATTCCTCGGCCTCGGTCAGGATGTCGATGTCCCACCCGGTCAGCTGCGAGGCGAGGCGCACATTCTGGCCGCGCCGCCCAATTGCCAGACTCAATTGATCATCTGGTACAACCACCTCGATGCGGCGCTGCTCCTCGTCCATCACCACCTTGGTCACCTCGGCGGGGGCGAGCGCGTTGACGACAAAGGTGGCCGGGTCCGACGACCACGGAATGATGTCGATCTTCTCCCCCTGCAACTCGCCAACCACCGCCTGAACCCGGCTGCCGCGCATCCCGACGCAGGCGCCTACCGGATCGATGCCGCTGTCGCGCGAAATGACCGCGATCTTGGCCCGGCTCGAGGGGTCGCGCGCCACCGCCTTGATCTCGATGATGCCGTCGTAGATTTCCGGCACCTCCTGGGCGAACAGCTTGGCCATGAATTGCGGGTGGGTGCGCGACAGGAAGATCTGCGGGCCGCGGGCTTCCTGGCGGACATCGTAGATATAGGCGCGCACCCGCTCGCCCTGCCGGAAGCTCTCGCGCGGCAGCAATTCGTCGCGCCGCAACATGGCTTCGGCGCGGCCGAGATCGACGACGACATTGCCGAATTCGACCCGCTTGACGAGGCCGTTGACGATTTCGCCGATCCGGTCCTTGAACTCCACGTATTGGCGCTGACGCTCGGCGTCGCGCACCTTCTGCACGATGACCTGCTTGGCCGTCTGCGCCGCGATCCGGCCAAAATCGATGGGCGGCAGCGGGTCGGTGATGAAATCGCCGATCTCGGCTTCGCTGTTGAGCCTTTGCGCCGCGGCAAGCGGCATCTGGGTCGCCTCGTTCTCGATTGTGTCGACCACCTCGCGGAAGCGCAGCAGGCGAATTTCGCCGGTGCGCCGGTCGATCTCGGCCCGGATGTCGTATTCCTGGCCGTATTTCGAGCGCCCGGCCTTCTGGATGGCCTGCTCCATCGCCTCCAAGACTTCATCCTTGTCGATGCCCTTGTCGCGGGCGACCGTGTCGGCGACCTGCAACAGTTCGGGGCGAGCGTAGGTGGTGGTCTCCATGGCGTTCCCGTGCCTCAATTAGTCTGTGCGGGCTTTGGCTGGGCCGACGCGATAAGATCGTCGGTCAATTCGAGCTTTGCCCGGATGATCGCGGCAAGCGGCAGG
>DATCQF010000750.1:0-5054 GCA_036569735.1 Allostellaceae bacterium
AGCGAGGGCCGCGCCATGCCGGTCGGCAGCGCGTGGATCAGCGAGGGCGCGCCAAGGCAGCCGGTCTCTTCGTCATGGGTGAAGGCGAGATGTAGCGGCACCCTGAGCGCCCGGCTCGTCATCTGCGGCACCAGCGCCAGGACGAGCGCGATAAAACCCTTCATGTCGGCGCTGCCGCGGCCATGGAGCCGGCCATCCCGCGCTGTCAGCTTGAACGGGTCGCTGTGCCATTCCTGGCCGGCGACCGGCACCACATCGGTATGGCCCGACAGGATGACGCCGCCCTGTTCGGGTGGGCCGATCGTCGCGAACAGATTGGCCTTTCCCGCGCTGGCGGCGGTCCGTGCGCTGGTGACGCCGAAGCGGCCGAGATAATCGGCGACCCATTGGATCAGGTCGAGGTTCGAGCGCGCCGAAGTCGTATCGAAGGCTACGAGGCGATCGAGGATCTCGAGCGCCGCCGCCAATCTTTCGTCGGCGGGTCTCGCGTCCGGGCGGAGATCAGACGTGTTCGCCGCTCCCGCCGCCTGGGGTCCCGAACATCGACAGCACCTCGCGCCGGGTCGTCGGGTCGGCGCGGAATACCCCGAGCATCCGGCTCGTCACCATGCTGACCCCCGGCTTGTGAACCCCGCGGGTGGTCATGCATTGATGGGCCGCCTCGATGACCACGGCGACGCCCTTGGGCTGCAGCACCTCGTCCAATGTGTTGGCGATCTGCGCGGTCATCTTCTCCTGGATCTGCAGGCGCTTGGCATAGACTTCGACGAGCCGGGCCAGCTTGGAGATGCCGACGACCCGGTTGCTCGGGAGATAGGCGATATGGACCTTGCCGATGATCGGCGCGATGTGGTGCTCGCAATGCGATTCGAATCGGATGTCCTTCAGCATGACGATTTCGTCGTACCCGTCGGTCTCCTCGAAGGTGCGCTGGAGCAGCGCCACCGGGTCCTCGCCGTAGCCGCTGAAGAACTCCGCGTAGGAGCGCACGACGCGGTCGGGGGTGCCGAGGAGGCCTTCCCGCTCGGGATCGTCGCCGGCCCAGCGCAACAGCGTGCGCACCGCTTCGAGCGCCTCCTCGCGGGACGGCCGGCCGGTTCGGTCGGGCTGCCCCGCGCGGATCTTCTGTACGCTTGCCTTGGGCGCGGTCGGGTTGGCGAATGTCGGCATCTCGTCTCTCTTCTTTTTCGGGATAACGGCGCGGGTGCCGGGATCAGTTGAGCCGTGTCGTCGGCTGCTGCAGCATACCGGGCCGCGCGGGAGGTTGCGGGACATCAAGGGAAAACGCGGGAACCTGTACCAGGAAATTCTCGCCGCTGCCGGTTTCCATCTCATAATCGCCGACCATGATGCCGGACGGGGTCGGCAGCGGGCAGCTGCTGGTGTATTCGAAGCTCTCGCCGGGAGCGAGGGTCGGCTGTTCGCCAACGACGCCCGGGCCGCGGACTTCCTGCTGGCGCCCGGAGCTGTCGATGATCTGCCAATGCCGATTGCGCAGCCGCACGGTTTCGCCGCCGCCGTTTTCGATTCGCACGTGATAGGCCCAGACGTAATGGCCGTCGGCGGGCGAGGAGTGCTGTTCGAGATAAAACGGCCGGACCGTGACTTTGATCGACCGGGTGATTTCGGAATACATGGCTGAGGAACCTTGCTTCTTGTCCGGCGGCCTCCCGGTGGGCCAAGACCCGGTGGGCAAACCTTCAGGCGACCGCCGCGCACCGGGCACGCACAATGTCGGGTGCGCGGGAGGACGCTTCAAGGCAACCCTTTGGGTGAACCCTGGCCCCGGGTCCAGCCGCGCGCTTAGCTGTGGCCTTTGGGGGCGAGCAGCGCCAGCACTTTTTCGTGCGGCCGGCGCGAGCCGTCGGGGTTGATCGACTGGATGCAGACATGGTCGGCGCCGGCGTCCCAATGCTCGCCGATGCGCTTCCTGATCGCCGCCTCGCCGCCCCAGGCGACGTTGGCGTCGACAAAGCGGTCGGAGCCGCCGCCGGCGAAGTCATCGTCGCCAAAGCCGAGCCGGCGCCAGTTGTTGACGTAATTGTCGAGCCGCATGTAGTTGGCGAGCGCCTGGCGCCCCAGCGCGCGGGCCTTCGCCGAATCGCTCTCCAGCAGCACCCATATTTCGGGGCACAGGAGCTTGCCGGGGCCCATGATGCGGCGCGCCTCGGCGGTGTGCTCGGGGGTGACGTTGTAGGGGTGGGAGCCGTCGGCGTGACTCGACGACAGCGCCATCATGCGCGGGCCCAGCGCGGCGAGGATGGTCAGCGGCTTTTCCGCCGGCTCGGGCGCGCCATAGGGCGCCGCGCGCATCGCCTCGAGATAAGCGCGCATCGTCGCAACCGGCTTCCCGTAGGTGTGGCCGCGCACGCCCTCGACCGATGGCACATGCGACACGCCGATCCCCAACAGGAACCGGCCGCCGGACTGCTCGGCGAGGGCGCGCTGCCCGTTCGCCATCGCCATCGGGTCACGCGCATAGATGTTGGCGATCCCCGGCGCGATGATCAGCGTTTTCGTGTTGGCGAGGAGCCAAGAGGAATGGACCAGGACGTTGCGGCCGCGGCTCTCGGGCAGCCACAATGCGGCGTAGCCCCACCCCTCGACGCGCTGCGCAAAGGCGGCGCCTTCGCCCGCGGTCAACAAATCCATCGCCGACCACACGCCGAGCTTGCCGAGCTGCATCGCCAATATCCTCATCCCGCCGGGTTATCGCGCCCCGCCATTCTACCCCTGTGGAGCTTGGATGAGGCAAGGTTCTTGGCCCCGGCACCCCCGCAATCAGGGACAAAACGGCTGGGCGGCCGCGCGGCCCAGGGGTAAGCTCCGCGTCGAACGTGGCAGAGGAGGTCCTGATGGCCCAGATCGTTGGCGGGTGCCTGTGCGGCCAGGTGCGCTATACGGCCAATGCCGACCCGGCGTTCACCGGTGTGTGCCACTGCACGGCTTGCCAGAAGGAGTCCGGCACGGCGTTCAACGTCGTCGTGGCGGTGCCGCAAGCGGCGCTTGCCATCCAGGGATCGCCGAAGACCTATACGAAGAAAGGCGATAGCGGAAAGCAGATCGTCAGCAAGTTCTGCCCGAATTGCGGGTCGACGATCCTCTCCGAGGCGGAGATCATGCCCGGCATCAGCATCGTGCGGGCCGGAACCCTGGACGACACCTCCTGGCTCCGGCCGTCGATGGAAATTTACTGCGACAGCGCGCAGCCCTGGGTGAAGCTCGGCGGCGATCTCAAGCGCTTCCCGAAGATGCCCGGCCCCCGCTGACTCCACCCAACACAGTCCCCTTGGGGTATTGGGGGGCGTCAGCCCGGCGCGTAGCGCTTCGGCAGCATCGCGTGGATGCCTTTGTTGCCGTCGACGAGCTGGGTCACCCGCAAATCGACCGCCAGGCTGGCAAACATGTAGGCGTCGTCGGCCGCGAGGCCGAGGCGATCGCCGATCAGCACGATCATCTCGCGCAGCGCGTCCTTCGCCGCGTCGTCGAGATCGTCGTTGAACGCCATCGTGATGTGGTGCGTCGGAGTTTCCGCGCGCGGCAGATCGAACTTCAGATCCTTGCGCAGAATGAGGCGGAAGGTGCCCGACAGCGCGGTTTCGAGCGCGGTCACGCAGACTTCGCCGTCGCCCTGCACGCCGTGCCCGTCGCCGCAGGAGAACAGCGCGCCGGGCGCCCATACCGGCAGGTAGAGCGTTGTCCCGGCGACCAGTTCCTTGCAATCCATGTTGCCGCCGAACTCGCGCGGTACGATCGAGGTGCACGCGCCGTAAACCGGCGGGGGCGCCACCCCCATGACCCCGAAAAACGGCGCCAGCTCGATCTCCGCCCCCCACGGCAGGGTGGCGATGCCGCGCTGGCGGTCGATCGCGCTGTGCAGGATCTTATGGATCGGAAAATCATCGGGCAGCGTGCCGGCGAGCGGCCGGATCCGGGTATAGCCCCAATTCTGCCGGCACTCGATCGACAGGATGTCGATCTGCAGGACGTCGCCGGGCTCCGCCCCGTCGACCGCGATCGGCCCGGTCATGACGTGGCCGCCAAGCCGCTGGGTCAGCGCGCCGTGGATCGCGCGCTGGTCGTCGAGGATCTCGAAAGCCGGGTCGGTCGGCAAGATGTCGCGGCCGCCCGCCGATACGCAGTCGACCGCCACCGTATCGCCCGAGGCGAGGGTCAGGACCGGCGGCAGCGCCGCGTCGAAAAACCCCCAATGGCAATTATTGGGCCGGCACGCCACGGTGTGATGCTGCGACATCGCTTTTCCCTCTTCCCGCCTATTTTCCCTTGCCGCCAGCCTTGTCCGCGCCGGCCTTGTCCGCGTCGGCCTTGTCCGCGTCGGCGGCGACCTGCATCTTGATGATCTTGTCGGGGTTGGTGACGCTGCCGTTGCGCGCGGGGTCGCCCTTCTTGATCTTGTCGATGTACTCCATCCCCGAGACGACCTCGCCCCAGATCGTGTACTGATTGTCGAGCGAGGGGGCCGGCCCGAACATGATGAAGAACTGGCTGTCGGCGCTGTCGGGGTCCGCGGTGCGTGCCATCGACAAGGTGCCGCGCACGTGTTTTTCCTTGGAGAACTCGGCCTTGAGCTTGTGGCCCGAGCCGCCCGTACCGGTGCCGGTCGGGTCGCCGGTCTGCGCCATGAAGCCCTCGATCACCCGGTGGAACGGCACCCCGTCATAGAACCCGCGCCGCGCCAGCGCCTTGATCTGGGCGACGTGGCCGGGCGCCAGATCGGGCCGCATCGCGATCACCACCCGACCGAACGGCACATCCATGTAAAGCGTGTTTTCCGCGTCAGCCGCCATTGCCGTGCCTCCGAGCGCCAAGGTTATGATGAACGGGGCTGCTATTGCCAGAACCAGCCCGCGCCATAATGCAATCATCGATGAACTCCCGAGAACGGTTAATCTATACAAATCCGATAGGCAGCGACAGCGCGGCGCGTCAAACCGCGCGTTCGCGCGCGTACCAGCCGCCGCGGCGGAAGCGGTCGAGATAGCTCGGCAGGATCGCTTCGACCGCGGTCGGCGTGATGCCGAGCGTCGCCAGGG
>DATCQF010000751.1:0-4108 GCA_036569735.1 Allostellaceae bacterium
CTTTTCGTTGACCCCGCCGATCGCCTGGATCTGGCCGCGCTGATCGACCGAGCCGGTCAGCGCGAAGGATTGCTTGATCGGCGCCTCGGCCAACGCCGACAGCAGCGCGAAGAGTTCGGCGGCGGACGCGCTGTCGCCGTCGACCCCGCCATAGGATTGCTCGAAGACAAGGCTCGCATTCAAGGACAAGGGACGGGTCTTGCCGAAGCGCCCGCCGAGAAACCCGGAAAGGATCAAGACGCCCTTCGAATGAAACGGCCCGCCGAGCTCGACCTCGCGTTCGATATCGACGACCTCGCCGCGGCCGAGCCGCACCTGCGCGGTGATCCGGCTCGGCTGGCCGAAGGCCAGGGTGCCGAGGCTGATCACCGAGAGCCCGTTGACCTGGCCGATCTCCTCGCCGTCGGTTTCGATGCGGATCGTCTTGCGGCCGATCTCTTCCTGGAGACGCCGATAGATCCGGTCGCCGCGGCGGAACTGCGCGTCGATCGCCGCCTGCACTTCGGCCGCGCCGATGACCTCCCGGCCGGCGTCGATGGCAAACTGGTCGGCTTCGCGCAACAGGTCGCTGAAGGCTCGCACGCTCGCCGACAGCTTGTCGGAATCGCCGGCAAGCCGGGCCGCCTGCTCGATGATGCGGGCGACCGCGGCGCGATCGAGCGGCTTCAGCTTCTCGCGCCCGGTCATCGCGCAGATGAGGCGTGCGTAGAGCAGCGTCGTTTCCGGCGTGCGCTCGATCCGGTCCTCGAAATCGGCGGCGATCTTGAACAGGTCGCCGAATTCCTCGACCTGTCCGCTGAGCAGGTAATAGAGCGCCGGCGGCCCGACCAGGACCACCTTGATGTCGAGCGGGATCGGCTCGGGCTGGAGCGACACCGTTGTCGCCATGCTCAACGCCTGCTCCAGGGTCTCGATGTGGATGTGGCCGGCATCGAGCGTCCGCTTCAGCGAGGGCCAGCCGTAATTCCCGGCCAGCAGCTTCTGCGCGTCGAGCACGAGATAGCCGCCGTTGGCGCGGTGCAACGCGCCGGCCACCAAAAGATTGAAATCGGTGACCAGCGCGCCGAACCGCGCGAGGTGCTCGACCCGGCCGACCAGCGTCTGGTGCGTCGGGTTGTCCTCGTAGATGACCGGCGCGCCGTGCTGCTGGCTGTTGTCGACGATGACGTTGACCTGGTAGCGGCGAAACTTTGTGTCCTCGATCTCGCGGATGACCGGTGCCGGCATCGGCGGGCCTCCCGCCGGGGTCTCGGGCGCCGCCGGGGCCAGGAAATCGTCGACATTGTCCTTGACGTCGCGTTCGACCGCGTCGAGGTATTTCGTGACCTCCGGATGGTCGCTATAGCCCTCCCGGGTTTCCTCCATCAGATGGGCGATGGCAAACCCGGTGGTCTCGCGATTGAGCGCCTGCACGGCATCGCGGTGCTCGCGCTCCCACAGCGGCACCTGGCTCATCACCGCCTCCAGTTCGGTCTGGACGGCTTCGATCTCGTGCTGGATACGCTCCTTCTCGGCCGCCGGGAGTTCGCCGAACAGTTCGGGCGCCAGCACCTTGCCGTCGCGCGTCGGGGCGAGGGCGAGCCCCGTCGGCGTGCGCAACAAGGTGATGTTCTTGGTTTCGGCATGGCTCTGGACCGCGCCAAAGGCCGCTTCGCTGCGCGCCTTGAACTGCTGCTCGATCGCCTCGCGCCGGGCGCGGTATTCGTCGCGCTCGAAGGCCGCCGGCAGGGCGGCGCGCAGCTCCGCGACGAGGCGTTTCATCGCGGCCGCGAGCGCGGCGCCGTGCCCCGCCGGCAGCTTGAGGGCGCGGGGCTGCTGCGGATCGTCGAAGTTGTTGACGTAGCACCAGTCCGGCGGTGTCGGCTGGCCCTCCGCCCGTTCGCGCAACAAATCCTCGACCATGGTGTGCCGGCCGGTGCCGCTCGCGCCCAGGGCATAGACGTTGTACCCCTTGGCCCGGATGCGCAGCGCGAAGTTGAGCGCCTCGACGGCGCGCTCCTGGCCGATCAGCCCGGGCGCCTCATCAAGCTCGCTGCACAGCTCGAAAGGCAGCTCGGCCGGGTCGCAGCGGCGATACAACAGAGCCGCCGGCAGGGCTTGACCGAGCGTAAAGCCCGCTCCGGCTCCGGCTGCGGCCTCGGCCCCGGCGATGCGGGACGGTGGTTGATCATTCACGCGCAGGCCTCCTTTCGATCCCTCGCCCTCTTCGCCCAAGGCCCATCTTCTCCCGAGGCAGGGGGCGGCGCCAATGCCTTGATACCGGTGGAGCATATCAAGAGCTACGGCAAAGGGCGGCGTGTCGCTTAAGATGACGCCACGCGTCTGTCCGGCACGGGAGGAACAGCCGATGAGCGAACCAGCATCCCCGGAAACCCTGGCGCGGCTCTGGGAAGAGCACATGCGGCACGAGTTCGAGACCTGCAACGCCGACGACACGATCGCCACCATGGTCGACGACGCCTACGTCAACCACATTCCGGTGTTGACCGGCGGCACCGGCAAGGCCGAGCTGCACGAATTCTACGCCACCAATTTCATCCCGAGAATGCCGTCCGATCTGGCGATCGTCCCCTTGTCGCGAACCATCGGGACCGATCAGCTGGTCGAGGAGCTGGTCCTCAAATTCACCCACACGGTCGAAATCGACTGGATGCTGCCGGGGATTGCGCCGACCGGCCGCAAGGTCGAGGTGCCGCTCGTTGCCATCGTGCGCTTCCGCGCCGGCAAGGTGGCCCACGAGCACATCTACTGGGACCAGGCCTCGGTGCTGGTCCAGCTCGGCCTCATCGACCCGGCCAAATTGCCGGTCGCCGGCGTCGAGAGCGCAAAGAAGGCGCTCGACCCGAGCCTCCCGGCCAACGCGCTGATCCGGCGCGCCGCGCGGCCCGGCAGGGCTGGATAAAAGCCGTGCGTCCTTCGAGACGCATCCTCATCCTGAGGAGCCGCCGCAAGGCGGCGTCTCGAAGGGCGGGCGCTCCTCAGGATGACGTACTTTCTTAATGCCATCATAAGCTTACGTCATCCTGAGGAGGCGCGGAGCGCCGTCTCGAAGGACGCACATTCCGTCATGCAACCGCTCTTTCCAACATGACATCGGTGGTTCCGTTCGAGGCTGAGGGCGTGCGCGGCTTCCTGCATCGGCCGGATGGACCCCCGCATGGCGTTCCCGGCGCGGGATTGGTGCTTACGCACGGCGCCGGCGGCAATTGCAATGCGCCGCTCTTGGTGGCGGCCGCCGCTGCGTTCAGCGCGGCGGGGCTCCACGTGCTGCGCTGCGACCTGCCGTTCCGCCAACGCCGGCCATCGGGTCCGCCGTCGCCGGCGGGCGCCGCCGCCGACCGGGCCGGGTTGCGCGCCGCCGTCGCCGCGCTGCGCGCCATCGGCCACGGCGCCATCGGGCCGGGCGCGGTCATCCTCGGCGGGCAATCCTATGGCGGGCGCCAGGCGACGCTGCTCGCCGCCGACGAGCCCGAGCTCGCCCAGGCGCTCCTCCTGTTTTCCTATCCGCTGCACCCGCCGGGGAAACCCGAGCGGCTGCGCACCGAGCACTTTCCCCGTCTGCGCGCGCCCGCCCTGTTCGTCCACGGCACCGCCGATCCGTTCGGCTCGATCGCCGAATTGCGCGTGGGCGTAGCCCTCATTCCGGCGCCCACCCGGATCATGCCGATCGAGCATGCCGGTCACGATCTGCGGCGTGGACGCTTCGACCTGGGAGCGGTGGTCGCCGCCGCGCTCGAGCAGCTTCGGATGATTTGAGCGCCCCGCGTCGTCGCTCGCCAAAACCGCCGGTTTTGCCTACGATCGCCGGGTGCGCAAATCCTGGCGGCCCCAGATTGTCGACGGAGAGCCCGACCGGGTGATCCTCTTCGATGGGGTATGCGTCTTCTGTTCGCGCTGGGCGCGTTTTGTGATGGCGCGCGATCCTGAAGCGACCTTCCGCTTTGTCGCCATGCAGGAACCCTACGGGCAGGCGCTCGCGCAGCGCCTCGGCATCGACACCGGGTTTGCCGAGACCAACGCAGTGATCGTCGGCGGCCGCGCCTATTTCAAAACCGACGCCGCGATCGAGGTGTTGTCGCGGCTGCCGCACTGGTCGTGGGTGCGGGTG
>DATCQF010000752.1:0-4896 GCA_036569735.1 Allostellaceae bacterium
GTGCATCGGCGGGCAGCGCCACATCGGCATAGCCGACGCTGTCGAGACCGGTGCGCGCGACAATTCGCCCGGCGGGATCGATCACGCCGCTGATGCCGTTGTTGGCGACGCGAACCAGCGGCAGCCCTTCTTCGATCGCGCGGGTCCGGGCGATGGCGAAATGCTGGTACGGCCCCGAGCTGCGGCCATACCACGCATCGTTGGTCAGGTTGAGTATCCAGGCCGGACGCGCGTGCCGGTCGACCACCGCGCCGGGGAAGATCGCCTCATAGCAGATGATCGGTGACAACGCCGGAAGTCCCGGCAGCGTCATGGTCCGCGGTCCGGGGCCAGCGCTCATGTCGATCGTGCCCGAGGTGATCTTGCTGATCGGCAGCACCTCGCCGAAGGGGACGTATTCGCCGAACGGCACGAGATGGGCCTTGTCGTACCGGGCGCGGATCACTCCCGCGCGGTCGATCGCCTCGACGCTGTTCCAGATCTGCGTTGGCGGGCCGGGCGGCGGGTTGGCCCGCAGCGCGCCGGTCAGCACATACCCGTCCTTGGGGGCGACCGCCGCGATGGCGGCGCGGTGCACATCGTCACGCCCGAGGAGGAACGTCGCCGCCCCTTCCGGCCACAGCACCGCGGCAAGCGGATGCTCGGCCGGAGCGCTGCTCAACCCGGTCAGCCGGCGAAAATCCGCTTCGGCCGCCGCGGGGTCCCATTCTACCCCCTGGGTGACCGAGGGTTGGACAAGGCGCAGCCAGGTTCCGGTCGAGGCGGGCGGCATCAGTTGGAGGCGGATCGCGCCGGCCGCCGCCGGAACCAGGATGAGGAGCGCGGCGCCGAGCGCGGGGGCGGCCCGGCGCGCCTGTGGTAGCGGCACGAGGGAGGGGATCCCGACGAGCGCCGGCAGCGCGGCGGCCAACACCGTGACAAAACTCAACCCGTAAATCCCGACCCATGCGACGCTTTGCAGCATCGCCGGCGAGCCCGGGAAGCCGCCCGACCAGACATAGCCGACGAGGTTCCACGGCAACCCGGTCAGAACATGCCCGCGAGCCCATTCGGCCGCGCACCAGGCGACCGCGAACAGACAGACCCGCGCGCCTGCCGGCAAACGCAGGTGCATTGTCCCCAGGCTGGTCAGCCCGAGCGCCGCGGCGGGAAAGAGCGCCAGCAACGCGGGCAATCCGATGACCGCAAACGGCAAGGCCCACCAGAACCGGGCAATGTCGACAAACAGCGCCGCCGCGATCCAATAGAACCCGGCGACAAAAAAACCGAGGCCGAAAATATAGCCGAGCCGAGCCGAAGCCCAAGGCCCGGCGCTGCCCTCGTCGAGCCACAGGAGGCCGGGAAAGGCAACGAAGATCAGCGGCGTCAGATCAACCGGCGGCAGCGCCCCCGCAAGCAGCGCGCCGAGCCCGAACGCCAGCCCATAGCGCCGCCACCCGGACAACCCGGCAACATCCTGCGCGAGCCGGCACA
This sequence comes from Allostellaceae bacterium, assembly GCA_036569735.1. Taxonomy (GTDB): domain Bacteria; phylum Pseudomonadota; class Alphaproteobacteria; order ATCC43930; family CGMCC-115725; genus DATARH01. Next base: position 1,474 of record DATCQF010000752.1, read on the forward strand.
GCGCCGTTTCGGTGCGGGCTCCGGGGCGCACCCGCAGCGCCGACAACTCAGGCACTCGCCACCCCTTTATTGCCGGCGCCGGCCGGAAGCCCGCGCACGCGCAGCCGCTTCACCCGCCGCGGATCGGCATCGAGCACCTCGAATTCGATGCCGTCGGGATGGGCGATGATCTCGCCGCGCTTGGGGACCCGCCCCGCCAGCGTGAAAACGAGGCCGCCCAGCGTGTCGACCGCCTCCTGGCCGCCCTCCGGTCTGAGCGGGCCGCCGTGATATTCCTCGAGGGCCTCGATCGGCAGGCGCGCGTCGGCGATGATGCTGCCGTCGGGCCGCTCGATCAGGGTCGGCGCCTCGGCGACATCGTGTTCGTCCTCGATCTCGCCGACGATCTCCTCGATCAGATCCTCGATCGTCACCAGCCCGTCGATGCCGCCGAACTCGTCGACCACCACGGCGATGTGGGTGCGCGCCTGGCGCATCTGGACGAGGAGATCGAGGATCGGCACCGAGGGGGCGACATAGAGGACCTTGCGCAACAGGCGCGAGACCCTGCCCGGGCGGCGGTCGGCAACCGGCGCCAGCACGTCCTTGACGTGGACAAAACCAATGACGTCATCCAATGATTCGCGATAGATCGGCACCCGTGAGTGGCCCTGCTCGACCATGCATTTGACGAGTTCGGCAAACGGCTGCTCGACATCGAGCGCGACGATATCGACGCGCGGCACCATGACGTCGGCGGCATTGCGGTCGTGAACCTTGAGGATGTTGCCGATCAGGAACCGCTCCTGCGGGGTGATCGGGGTGACGCCATCGAGCGCGGCGGCGGCGACCAGCGCGTCCATCGTCTCGGCTGAGCCGCGCGGACCGCGGGGCCGGCGCAACAGGCGCAACAGCGTGCGCAGGCGCGACAGCGATCCTCCCCCATTCTTGGGCTGGGTGTCGTCGGGCTGGCCGTCGCTGCCGGGCGGCTCGGTGTCGCTCATCGATAAAGGGGGTCCGGTTGTGCCTAGTCACATAATATCGCGATAGGGGTCCGGCACCCCCAGAATCTTCAATATCTCGACCTCCAGCCCTTCCATCGCCTCGGCCTCGGCCTCATTCCGGTGGTCGCACCCGAGCAGATGAAGCACGCCGTGCACGGTGAGATGTGCCAGATGGTCGGATACTTTCTTGTGCTGCTCGGCCGCTTCGCGCGCGACCGTTTCAAAGGCGAGGACGACATCGCCGAGCAGCATGGGCGAGCCTGCCGGGCGGGCCGATTCCGGGTCGGAGAGCGCAAAGGCCAGCACATTGGTCGGGGCATCGGTACCGCGGTAGGTGCGGTTCAGCTCCCGTTGCTGCGCATCGTCGGTCAGGATCACCCCGAGGATCAGGGGCACGCCCGGATGTGGCCGTGCGGCGCGATCTAGGGCAGCGCGCGCCGCCTTGGCAGCGAGCACCGCGGCATCGGGGGAGGCGGAAACCCAGGCATCGCAAGGGACCGAGACCTCGACGGCAAAGGCTTCCTCGGGCGGCATCGGGGCGCTGCGTCCTTCGAGACGCCCGCGGCGCGGGCTCCTCAGGATGACGTTCTTTCTTAATGGCATTACCTGCTTATCGTCATCCTGAGGAAGCGCGCAGCGCTGTCTCGAAGGACGCGCCAGTGTTGATCCGACGCCACCGTGATCCGGCTCACCCCGCCCCCTCGTCGCCGCGCGCTGCGCGGTCGCGCGCCTCGTAGGCGCCGACGATGCGCGCCACCAGCGCGTGACGCACCACGTCCTTTTCGGTGAAGCGCGCGATCGCGAGATCGTCGACGCCGCGCAGGGCTTCGAGCGCGTCGGCGAGGCCCGAGCGGGCGCCCGGCGGCAGATCGACCTGGGTCGGGTCGCCGGTGACCACCATGCGCGAGCCCTCGCCGAGCCGGGTCAGGAACATCTTCATCTGCACCGGCGTCGTGTTCTGCGCCTCGTCGAGGATGACAAAGGCGTGGGCCAGCGTGCGCCCGCGCATGAACGCGAGCGGCGCCACCTCGATCTCGCCGCTGGCGAGGCGTTTTGCCAGCTGGTCGGCCGGCAGCATGTCGTTCAGCGCATCGAAGATGGGCCTGAGGTACGGATCGACCTTCTCGCGCAGATCGCCCGGCAGAAAGCCGAGCCGCTCGCCGGCCTCGACCGCGGGCCGCGACAGGATGATCCGCTCGACCCTTCCCGCCATCAGGAGATCGATCGCGGCGGCGACCGCGAGATAGGTCTTGCCGGTGCCGGCGGGTCCCAGACCGAACACCAGCTCGTGCTCGCGCATCGCCTTGACATACCCGGCCTGCGCGGCGGTGCGCGGCGCGATCCGGCGTTTCCGGGTGCGAAACCCGGTTTCGTCGCGCCACAGGCTGAAGCTCTTGTCGTCGATTTCGGCCTGCGCCAGCCTGAGCGCCGCCTCGACCGCGGCGGTGTCGATCTCGGCCCCGCCCTTCAGCCGGTCATAGAGGCGCGACAGCGTGAGGCGGGCGATTTCGGTGGCCGAGGCGGGCCCGGCGATCGACAGCCGGTTGCCGCGCGGCACCAGCGACACCCCGAGCTGGCGCTCGATGCGGTCGAGGTGCTGGTCACGCTCGCCGTAGAGCGCCGACAGCAACAGATTGTCGTCGAATTCGAGCTGGCTGCGCCCCGCGGCGGCGATTTCCGGCGGCAGCGCGCTCATGCCCGGTGCTCCGCCGCTGCTGGCGATTGCGCGACGATCGCGCCGGCGAGGCTGTTGGGCAGCGCGGCGCGGATCGTCACCGGAAGGATCTCGCCGATCCGCTCCGCCCCCGCTTCGGCGTGGACGCTTTGCAGATAGGGGCTGCGGCCGACGAGCTGCCCCTCGTGGCGTCCCGGTTTTTCGAAGAGGACCGGGAGGACGCGGCCGACACTGGCCTCGTTGAACAAGCGCTGCCCGTCGTGCAACAGCGCCTGCAGGACGGAAAGCCGCTCGGCCTTGACCGCCTCCGGTATCTGGTCGGCGGCGCTCGCGGCGGGGGTGCCGGGGCGTGGCGAGTATTTGAACGAGAAGGCCTGGGCGAAGCCGATATCGCGCACCAGAGCGAGCGTGGCATCGAAATCCGCCGCGCTCTCACCCGGAAAGCCGACGATGAAATCCGACGACAGCGCCAGGTCGGGGCGGGCAAGGCGCAACCGCTCGACGGTGCGGCGATACTGGTCGGCGGTGTGTCGCCGGTTCATCGCCCTGAGCACCCGGTCGGAGCCGCTCTGCACCGGCAGGTGGAGAAACGGCATCAACTCGGCCACATCGCGATGCGCGGCAATGAGCCCGTCATCGACGTCCCTGGGATGCGAGGTCGTATAGCGCAGCCGGGCGATCCCCGGGATCCCGGCGAGGGCGCGGATCAATTCGCCGAGGCCCCACTCCCCGCCTCCCGGCGACGCGCCGTGATAGGCGTTGACG
>DATCQF010000753.1:0-7696 GCA_036569735.1 Allostellaceae bacterium
CCACCAGGTCGTGACGGCCCAGCTGGCCGGCCGACGGACCGGAACGAGCGATACGAAGACCCGCGGCGAGGTTCGCGGCGGCGGTCGCAAGCCCTACAAGCAGAAGGGCACCGGGCGGGCGCGCCAGGGCAGCCTGCGTTCGCCGCAGTTCCGCGGCGGCGCGGTGATTTTCGGCCCGGTGGTGCGCAGCCACGCCTTCGACCTGCAGAAAAAAGTCCGCCGGCTCGGCCTCAAGACCGCGCTGTCCGCGAAGCAGGCCGAGGGCAAGCTGATCGTCATCGATGCCGCCAAGCTCGACGAAGCCAAGACGAAGGCGCTGCGGACGCGCTTCGACGCGCTCGGCTGGAGCTCGGTCCTGATCATTGACGGCACCACGCTCGACGAGGGATTTGCCCGCGCCGCACGCAACCTGCCACGGGTCGACGTGCTGCCGCAGCAGGGCGCCAATGTCTACGACATCCTGCGCCGCGATACGCTGGTGCTGACCCGCGAGGGCGTCCAACAACTCGAGGCCCGTCTGAAATGAGTGCGCTGAAATGAGCCGATTTCGTGTCATCCCGATCGCCGAGACGCGGCTCACCCGGCAGCGGATGTACGACATCATCCGCGCCCCGGTGATCACCGAAAAGGCCACCGCCGCCTCGGACCACAACCAGGTGATCTTCCGGGTTGCCCTCGACGCCACCAAGCGCGAGGTCAAGGCGGCGGTCGAGGGGCTGTTCGCCGTCAAGGTCGACGCGGTCAACACGATCCGCGTCGAGGGCAAGACCAAGCGATTTCGCGGCAAGCCGGGGCGCCGCTCCGATTATAAAAAAGCGATCGTGACCTTGGCCGAAGGCTCGCGGGTCGACGTGACCACCGGAATCTGAGGCAGGATCTGACCGATGGCGCTCAAAACCTTCAATCCGACCACCCCGTCGCAACGCCACCTCGTCATCGTCGACCGCAGCGAATTGTGGAAGGGCAAGCCGGTCAAGGCGCTGACCGAGGGCTTGCGCCAAAAGGGCGGGCGCAACAACACCGGCCGCACGACGATGCGCTGGCGCGGCGGCGGCCATAAGCGGCGCTACCGGGTCGTCGATTTCAAGCGGAAGAAGGACGACGCCCCGGCCACCGTCGAGCGGCTCGAATACGATCCCAACCGCACCGCGTTCATCGCGCTGATCCGCTATCCCGACGGCGAGCAGGCCTATATCCTGGCGCCGCAGCGGCTGCGGGCGGGCGATAGCGTCGTTTCGGGCGAGCGGGTCGATGTGAAGCCGGGCAAGGGTGGCCAGATCGCCCGCTCGGCCGGCACCTATGTTCAGCTGGTCGGCCGCGACCAGGGCTATGCCCTGTTGCGCATGGCCTCGGGCGAAGTGCGCATGGTGCGCAGCGAATGCCGCGCGACCATCGGCGCGGTGTCCAACCCCGACCACCAGAACATCGTGATCGGCAAGGCCGGCCGCAATCGCTGGCTCGGGCGCCGGCCTTCGGTGCGCGGCGTGGCGATGAATCCGATCGACCATCCGCATGGCGGTGGCGAAGGCAAGTCCTCGGGCGGGCGCCATCCGGTGACCCCGTGGGGCAAGCCCACCAAGGGCAAGAAGACCCGGCAGAACAAGTCGACCGACCGGCTGATCGTGCGCCGCCGCCAGCAGGCGCGATGAAGATGGGCAAGATGATGCGCAACCCGCTAATCGGACGGAGATAGGGCGTGGCACGCCCGGTTTGGAAAGGCCCGTTCGTCGACGGCTATCTGCTGAAGAAGGCGGAAAAGTCGCGCGGTTCGGGGCGCAACGAGGTGATCCGGACGTGGTCGCGGCGCTCGACGATCTTTCCGCAATTCGTCGGGCTGACCTTTGGCGTCTATAACGGGCACAAATTCATCCCGGTGTTGGTGACCGAGAACATGATCGGCCACAAACTGGGCGAGTTCTCGCCGACCCGGACCTTCTACGGGCATGCCGGCGACAAGCGGGCGAGGAGGAGCTGATGAGCAAGCCATCGGCCGAACGCCGGCTCGACGACAGCGAGGCTTCGGCCTTTCTGCGGGCGCTGCGCACCAGCGCGCGCAAGCTGAACCTCGTCGCCCAGACGATCCGCGGCAAGGATGCCGCCTCGGCGCTGGCCGAGCTGACCTTCTCGCGCCGCCGCATCGCGCACGACGTCAAGAAGGTGCTGCAGGCGGCGATCGCCAACGCCGAGAACAACCACCAGCTCGATGTCGACCGGCTCTATGTCAAGGAGGCGACGGTCGGCCGCGCCTTTGTCATGAAACGCTTTCACACCCGCGGCCGCGGCCGCTCGGCGCGGGTCGAGAAGCACTTCGCGCATTTGACCGTGATCGTCCGCGAGCGCGCGGAAGACCAGGTTGGGGAGAGCGCCTGATGGGCCAGAAAGTCAATCCGATCGGGCTCCGGCTCGGGATCAACCGGACCTGGGATTCGCGCTGGTTTTCCCGGAAGGAATACGGCAACCAGCTGCTCGACGACCTGGCGCTGCGCAAGTTTCTCAGCGGGCGGCTCGGCCAGGCGGCGGTCTCCCGGGTGCTGATCGAGCGCGCCGCCAAGAAGACCCGGATCACCCTTCATTCGGCGAGGCCCGGCGTCATCATCGGCAAGAAGGGCGCCGATATCGACAAGCTACGCAGCGACATCGCCAAGGTCACCAACAGCGAGGTCAGCCTCAACATCCTCGAAATCAGGAAGCCCGAAATCGAGGCCAAGCTGATCGCCGAGGGGATTGCCCAGCAGCTCGAACGCCGCGTCGCGTTCCGCCGGGCGATGAAGCGGGCGGTGCAGTCGGCGATGCGGTTCGGCGCCCAGGGCATCCGCATCAACTGCTCGGGGCGGCTCGGCGGCGCCGAGATCGCGCGCATGGAGTGGTATCGCGAAGGACGGGTGCCGCTGCACACGCTGCGCGCCGATGTCGATTTCGGCGTTGCCACGGCCAAGACCACCTATGGCACCTGCGGCGTCAAGGTGTGGGTGTTCAAGGGCGAAATCCTCGCCCACGACCCGATGGCGCAGGATAAGCGCATCAACGAACTCCAGGCGGCGGGCGGCGGCGGTGGCCATGAGCGCCACGATCGCCCCGACCGCCCGGGCGGCAACCGGTAGGCCGAGGCAATGCTCGCACCCAAACGCAGCAAGTACAGGAAGGCCCACAAGGGCCGCATCCACGGCGCCGCCAAGGGCGGCACCACATTGAATTTCGGCGCCTACGGCTTGAAGGCGGTCGAGCCCGGGCGGATCACGGCGCGCCAGATCGAAGCGGCGCGGCGCACCATCACGCGCTCGATCCGCCGGATCGGCCGGGTGTGGATCCGGATCTTTCCCGACGTGCCGGTCTCCAGTAAGCCGGCCGAGGTACGCATGGGCAGCGGCAAGGGCTCCCCCGAATTCTGGGTGGCGCGGGTCAAGCCCGGCCGCATCATGTTCGAGCTCGACGGCGTCCCGCCGGAGGTCGCGCGCGAGGCCTTCGAGCTTGCGGCGGCCAAGCTGCCGATCGGCACACGGTTCGTGACGCGCCTGGGCGAAGGAGCTCAGTCGTGAAGGGAATGAAGGCTTCCGACATCCGCGCCCGCACGGTCGACGAATTGAGCGAGGAGGTCGACGCGCTCGGCAAGGAGATTTTCAACCTGCGTTTCCAGCGCGCCAGCGGCCAGCTCGAAAATACCGCGCGGGTCCGCCAGGTGCGGCGCGACATCGCCCGCATCAAGACCATCCTCGGCGAGCGTCGCCGCGCCGCGCCGCCCCAAGCGCCTTAGGGGGCACGAGCCATGCCTAAACGCATACTTCAGGGGGTCGTGGTCAGCGATTCCTGCGACAAGACGGTCATCGTGCGCGTCGAGCGGCGGGTCATGCACCCGCTCTACAAAAAGTTCGTGTCGCGCTCCAAAAAATACGCCGCGCACGACGAGGAAAACCGCTACCACGCCGGGGATGCGGTGCGGATCGAGGAAAGCCGCCCCTTGTCGAAGCGCAAGCGCTGGATCGTCGTGTCCGGTCCGGGCGAGGCCGCTGCCGGCCGGCGCCCCGCGGCTGCGGCAGCGCCCGCGCCCGCGGGTGACGAGGCGGGAGGCGCCCTATGATCCAGATGCAGACCAATCTCGACGTCGCCGATAATTCGGGCGCGCGCCGGGTCCAATGCATCAAGGTGCTGGGCGGCTCGAAGCGCCGCACCGCGGGCGTCGGCGACATCATCATCGTCTCGGTCAAGGAGGCGATCCCGCGCGGCCGGGTCAAGAAGGGCGATGTCCATCGCGCCGTCATCGTGCGTACCGCCAAGGAGATCCGGCGGGCCGACGGCAGCGCCATTCGTTTCGATCGCAACGCGGCGGTGCTGATCACCCAACAGGGCGAGCCGATCGGGACGCGCATCTTCGGGCCGGTCACCCGCGAACTGCGGGCGCGGCGGTTCATGAAGATCGTCTCCCTGGCCCCAGAGGTTCTCTGAGCCATGCCGAAGATGAAGATCAAGAAGGGCGACACCGTCGTCGTCATCAGCGGCCGCGACAGGGGCAAGTCGGGCGAGGTGCTGCGGGTTTTGCCGGCCGACCGGCGGCTGATCGTGCAGGGCATCCACATCGCGCGCCGGCATACCAAGCCGAGCATGGGCGATCCCGGCGGCATCGTCGACAAGGAGCTGACGATCGACGTTTCCAACGTCGCCCATATCGACCCGCAATCGGGTCAGCCGACGCGGGTCGGCTACAAGATTCTCGATGATGGCCGCAAGGTCCGCGTCGCCCGCCGCTCGGGCGAGGTGCTCGACAAATGAGAGAGCCGGCATGACCATCCGCTTCCACGAACGCTATCATCAGGTGGTCAAGCCCGCCTTGATGCAGGAATTCGGCTACCAGAACGCGATGCAGGTGCCCCGCCTCGACAAGATCGTCGTCAACATGGGCGTCGGCGAGGCGGTGCAGGACGCCAAGAAGATCGACGCCGCGGTCGGCGACATGACCGCGATCACCGGCCAGCATCCGATCGTGATCCGGGCCAAGCATTCGATCGCGACCTTCAAGCTGCGCCAGAACATGCCGATCGGCTGCAAGGTGACGCTGCGGGCGCAACGCATGTACGAATTTCTCGACCGGCTGATCACCGTGGCGCTGCCGCGGGTGCGCGATTTCCGCGGGGTATCGCCGAAGAGCTTTGATGGGCGCGGCAATTACGCGCTGGGGCTCAAGGAGCAGCTGGTGTTCCCCGAGATCGATTACGACAAGATCGACACCGTGCGCGGGATGGACATCGTCATCTGCACCACCGCGAAAACCGATGATGAGGCCCGGGCGCTGCTCAAGGGCTTCGACATGCCATTCACCAATTAAATCCCCCGAGATTCAGGTCCCCTATGGCAAAGAAAAGCTCGATCGAGAAAAACGCCCGGCGCGCCAGGCTGACAAAACAGCTGACGCCGCGCCGCGTGCGCCTCAAGGCAATCGCGCGCGATCGCGACGCGGCGCCGGAAGACCGCTTCGAGGCGCAGCTGAAGCTGTCCGAGATGCCGCGCAACAGCTCGCAAACCCGGGTGCGCAACCGCTGCTCCCTGACCGGGCGGCCGCGCGGCTATTACCGCAAGTTCAAGCTGTCGCGCATCGCGGTGCGCGAGCTCGCTTCGGCCGGCCAGATCCCCGGCATGCTCAAATCGAGCTGGTGAAGGAACGCTAACCCATGTCGATGAGCGATCCCCTCGGCGATATGCTGACCCGCATCCGCAATGGCCAGCAGGCGCGCCACGCCGTGGTCGCCGCGCCGGCGTCCAATCTGCGCGCCAATGTCCTCGAAGTCCTTAAGCGCGAGGGCTATATCAGGGGCTTCACGAAGGAGCAGGTTCGCCCGGGGATCGCCGAGCTCAAGATCGAACTGAAATATGTCGACGGCGAGCCGGTAATCCGCGAAATCGCGCGTGTGTCAAAGCCGGGGCGGCGCGTCTATTCCAAGCTGGTCGATCTGCCGCGGGTCTATAACGGGCTCGGCATCTCGATCCTGTCGACCCCGCACGGGGTCATGTCGGACAACGAAGCCCGCGTCGCCAAGGTCGGCGGCGAGGTCTTGTGCCGCGTGTTCTGAGGAAGACTGCGATGTCGCGGATTGGCAAGAATCCTGTAGCGATCCCGGCCGGGGTCGCGGTCGAGCTGGCCGGCCAGATGCTGACCGCCAAGGGCCAGCTCGGCACGCTGAGCCTCCTCGTCAGCGGCGAGGTGACGGCGACGATTGCCGACGGCGCGGTGACGATCGCGCCGAACAGCGAGTCGCAGCGCGCCCGGGCGATGTGGGGCACGACGCGGGCCTTGGTCAACAACATGGTCATCGGCGTCGCCACCGGCTTTAGCCGCAACCTCGACATCAACGGCGTCGGCTATCGCGCCGCGGTGCAGGGCGATATCCTCAACCTGCAGCTCGGCTACAGCCACGATATCCCCTACCCGATCCCCAAGGATGTGCGGATCACCTGCGAGCGGCCGACCGTGATCACCGTCAGCGGCGCCGATCGCCAGCGTGTCGGCCAGGTCGCCGCCGAGATCCGCTCGTTCCGCCCGCCCGAGCCCTACAAAGGCAAGGGGGTCAAGTATCGCGACGAGACGGTTCGCCGCAAGGAAGGCAAGAAGAAGTAGCACCACCATGTCAAACAAACCGGATGAACTGTTCCGTCGCCGGCGCCAACGCGTCCGCTTCAAGCTGCGCCAGGCGGCAAAGGGCCGCGCAAGGCTGTCGGTATTCCGCTCGTCGCGGCACATCTATGCGCAGATCATCGACGATTTGGCCGGGCGGACGCTTGCCGCGGCCTCGACCCTCGATGCCGGCCTCAAGCCGAACCTGAAGACCGGCGCCAATACCGAGGCGGCGAGCGCGGTCGGCAAGTTGCTCGCCGAGCGAGCCAAGGCGGCGGGGATCGAACGCGTCATATTCGACCGCGGCGCCTATATGTATCACGGCCGGGTCAAGGCCCTGGCCGACGCCGCCCGCGAGGGCGGGCTCGATTTGTGAAAGGGCTCTGATGGCACGCACCGGACGGGACGGACGCAGGGGCGGCGACGGCGATCGCCAGCCCCGCGAGCGCGACGAAAGCGAATTCACCGAGAAGCTGGTCGGCATCAACCGCGTGGCGAAGGTCGTCAAGGGCGGCAGGCGGTTCGGCTTTGCTGCGATCGTCGTCGTCGGCGACAGGAAGGGCCGGGTCGGCTATGGCTCGGGCAAGGCGCGCGAGGTGCCGGAGGCGATCCGCAAGGCGACCGAACAGGCGCGCAAAAGCATGATCCGGGTGCCGTTGCGCGAGGGCCGCACGCTGCATCACGACATCGCCGATTCCTATGGCGCGGGCAAGGTCATCGTGCGGGCGGCAAAGCCCGGCACCGGGATCATCGCCGGCGGACCGATGCGGGCCATTTTCGAAGCGCTCGGGGTGCAGGACGTGGTGGCGAAGTCGGTCGGCAGCTCGAACCCGCACAACATGATCAAGGCGACCTTCGAGGCGCTGGGGCACCTGACGAGCCCGCGTGCGGTGGCGGCGCGGCGCGGCAAGAAAGTCTCCGACATCCTCGGCGTGCGTGAAGCCGAGAGCCGAGAGAGCGCGTGATGCCAAGAACCTCGAAACCGGCGACCGCGAAGCCGAAGACCGCGAAGCCGGCGGCCGCGAAGCGAGCGACTGCGAAGCCGGCGGCTGCGAAGCGAGCGGCTGCGAAGCCGGCGGCCGCGAAGCGAGCAAC
>DATCQF010000754.1:0-5314 GCA_036569735.1 Allostellaceae bacterium
CTCATACCCCTGTACGTTGCGATCGTAGCCGCTGTCGTGCTCGGCGAGGCTTTCACCGTTGCTAAGCGGATCGGGCTCGTCTTGATCGTTACTGGTGTCCTCGGCATCCTCTGGGGCGCGGGCGGCACGATCGGATCGCGGCAGAACATCGGCCACGCCATGTTCATCGGTGCGGGCATGTTGTGGGCCTGCTACATCGTGGCCATGCGGAAAGCAAGATTGGAAGGGCTTCACGCTGCTGCTATTGCCGCGGTCGGGTCATTGATCACTTACGTGCCAGTTTACGCGGTGATTTCCGGGACCAGTCTGTTTAACGCGCCTTGGCGTGACCTTGCTTTGCAAGCATTTGTTCATGGATTTTTGGTGGCCGTGATTTCGTTCTTGTGTATCGGTCGCGCGGTCAGCATTCTTGGCGCGTCGAACGGCTCAGCGTTCGCGGCCCTAGCCCCCGCGATAACCGCGATCTTGGCCATTCCGATTCTCGGCGAATGGCCAGCGACGAGTGACTGGATCGCAATGCTTCTGATTTCGGGCGGTGTCTACATTGCAAGTGGAGCCCCGCTCCCGGCCCGACGGGTCGGATTGGCTCCCCAACCACCCGCGAGCTGATAATCCGCTCGCCGGCGCTGGATTTACCCGCGCGATGGTTATATAGCCGGCGCGACCAGACCCGTCCGCAGACGACATGGGAGCCATCATGCCGGACGATAATCTCCCCGAGCCGCAGAGCCGCTGGGATGTATTGACGGCGACCGGGGCGGGGACGCCGATGGGCGAATTGTTGCGCCGCTATTGGTGGCCGATCGCCGGCGCCAGCGAATTCGACCGGCCCGCCGCGAAGCCGGTGCGACTCCTGGGTGAGGATCTCGTCCTCTACAAGGATCTCGGCGGCGCCTACGGCCTCCTCGACCGGCATTGCCGGCATCGCCGCGCCGATCTGAGCTATGGCTATGTCGAACAATGCGGGTTGCGCTGCAATTATCACGGCTGGCTCTATGACGCGGCCGGACGGTGCCTGGCGCAGCCTTACGAGGATATGGCGCACCCCGAGGCCCGGCTGAAGGACGAAATCAGCATCAAGGCCTATCCGGTCGCCGAACGGGGCGGGCTCCTGTGGGCCTATCTCGGACCGGCGCCGGCTCCGCTGGTGCCCGATTGGGAATTCTTCTCCTGGCCCAACGGCTTTCGCCAGATCGTCTTGGCCGATATCCCCTGCAACTGGTTCCAGTGCCAGGAGAATTCGATCGACCCGGTGCATTTCGAATGGACGCATTCCAATTGGAGCGTCCGCCTCGCCGGCGCCGCCGGCCCCTACACGCCGCAGCACGTCAAAGTCGATTTCAGCGAGTTCGAGTACGGTTTTCAATACAAGCGCATCCGCACCGACACCACGGCCGAAGACCGGCTGTGGACGGTCGGGCGCGTCTGCCTGTGGCCGAACGCGCTGTTCACCGGCAACCACATCGAATTCCGCGTGCCGGTCGATGACGAGAACACGCTGAGCGTCATGTGGCACTTCAGCCGGGTGCCCAAGGAGCGCGAGCCCTACGTGCAGAACCGCATCCCGACCTGGCAGGGCCCGATCGCCGATCCCCAGACCGGGCGCTGGATCACCAGCCATGTGATGAACCAGGATTTCGTGACCTGGGTCGGGCAGGGCAGGGTCGCCGACCGCTCGCGGGAATATCTCGCCCCGAGCGACCGCGGCATCGTCATGATCCGGCGCCGTTTTCTCGACGATCTCGAGGCGATTCGTGAGGGCCGCGACCCGAAGGCGGTGATCCGCGATCCCGAGGTCAACCGCGCGATCACACTGCCGGTCGCCGAGCGCAAGAACTTTATCGAGGGCTTCAACCGGGCCGACATCATGCGCGACCCGTTCAGCCGCCGAAACCTGCAGGGCTACATCTTCCAGACCGGGCAGCCGGCCGAGGTGCGCGAAGCGTTTCTGGCGGCAATGGGGTTCAGCGAGGCCGAACTCGAGCCGGAACCGCGGTTGTTCGATCCGTTGGCGCCGGCGGCGCGCTGAGGTTAGGAGCGCGTTCGCGTCCTCAGCCGATCCGCACCAGCGCGCCGCCATCGACCGGCAATGAGACGCCGGTGATGAAATTAGCCTCGTCCGAGGCGAGAAACAGCGCGGCGTTCGCGACGTCCCAGCCGGTTCCCATCCGCCCACGCAGCGGCACCTTGGCGTCGCGCTCGGCGGCGATTTCGGCGCGGCTGCGGTTGCCGGCGCGGGCCCGCGTGTCGACCGCCATCGGCGTATCCATCAGCCCCGGCAGGATGCAGTTGGCGCGGATCCCGTAGCCGGCGTTGTGCAGCGCGAGCTGCTCGGTAAAGGCGATCATCGCCGCCTTGGTCGCCTTGTAGGCGACGAGCGGATAGGTGTTCTCGCGCGCCGCGACCGAGGAGATGTTGATGATCGCGCCCGAGCGCTGCCGGCGCATGATCGGCACCGCGTGCTTGCAGGCCATGATCGTGCCGCGCAGGTTGATCGCCGAGACCCGGTCGAACGCCTCTTCGGTCAGGTCGTCGAGCGGCTTGTCGCCGCCGGCGATGCTGACCCCGACATTGTTGTGCAGGATGTCGATGCGGCCCCAGCGCCGCACCGCCTCTTCCATCACCGCGGCGAGGGTTGCCTCGCGCGTCACGTCGGCCAGGAACGCGACGCATTCGCCGCCTTCCCGTGCAACCAGCGCGGCGGTCTCCTCGGCCGAGGCGAGATCGCGGTCGACCGCGAGGATCCGCGCGCCCTCCCGGGCAAAGCGCAGCACCGTCGCGCGGCCGTTGCCGATGCCTTCCCCCGGGCTTTGCCCGGCGCCGACGACAACCGCGATTTTTCCGGCAAGGCGCATCGGCCTGCTCTTCAGCCGGAGCTTAGCGCGGGTTTCAGTTGTTGCGGTGGCCGGAGGAGAGCGACCGGGCCGGACCTTCTACATCTTTTTCCATAGCTCGCACGCTCCACTCTCTGGGCTCGCCTCGCTGGGTCGCGGCGATGGCAATTTCCCTGGCCTGCTGTTCATTTTCGGCGATCAACGTCGCGTAGTACAGCAAACTGCCGGAAGACATCGTGCAGCTGAACTTCGTCATGTCTTTCTCCCCCGCAGAACAGGCCGAACCCTCATCGGGAAAACTGGGGCGAGTGATGGGACTTGAACCCACGACATCCAGATCCACAATCTGGCGCTCTAACCACCTGAGCTACACCCGCCGTCGCGGATGGAGGTAGCGTCTCGCTTGCGCAGCGTCAAGTTACGCGGCGGGCGTTGAGCCCTTCTTTTTCCGATCGCCGGGGCTCCCCACCTTTGCCCCGATGAGCAATATGTCCGAAGCCTGGCAGCGCCACGCGCTGCTCTCGCCGCAAGAGATGGCGGAAGCCGACCGGCTGACGATCGCCGGCGGCATCCCCGGCATCGCCTTGATGGAGAATGCCGGAAGGGCGGTCGCCGATGCAGTGGCGCGGCGCTGGTCCAGGCGGCCGGCCCTGGTGCTGTGCGGTCCCGGCAACAATGGCGGCGACGGGTTTGTCGCGGCGCGGATCCTGGCCGAGCGCGGCTGGCCGGTGCGCCTTGCGCTGCTCGGCGAGCGGGCGGCGCTCAAGGGCGATGCCGCCGCCGCCGCTTCGCGCTGGACCGGGCCCATCACGGCCGTTGGCGAGGGGGTCCTGGAGGGCGCCGCGCTCGTCGTCGATGCCCTGTTCGGCGCGGGCCTCGGGCGCCCGATCGAGAGGGCGGCGGCGGCGGTCATCGCGGCGCTCGATGCGCGCCGGTTGCCGGTCGTCGCGGTCGACGTGCCGAGCGGGGTCGACGGTGCCAGCGGCGAAGTCAGGGGCAGCGCGCCGCATGCCGCGCTGACCGTCACGTTTTTCCGCCGAAAAGCCGGACATCTCCTGTTGCCCGGCCGCCTCCATTGCGGTGAAACGCTGGTCGCCCCGATCGGTATCCGGTCCGCCGTGCTCGAAGATGTCGCCCCGACGATTGCGGCCAACCATCCGGACTGGTGGCGCGATTATTTCCCGTGGCCCGGACCCCTGAGCCACAAATATACGCGCGGGCATGCTCTCGTCAGCGGCGGCGCGGTGATGACGGGCGCCGGGCGCCTCTCCGCCCGCGCGGCGGCGCGGATCGGCGCCGGGCTCGTCACGGTAGCGGCGCCCGATTCTGCCTTTGCGGTCTATGCCGCGGCGCTGACCGGGATCCTCGTCCAGCCGGTGAGCGGAATCGCCGCGTTCCGCGGACTGCTCGCCGATCGTCGGCGCAACGCGGCGCTGATCGGGCCGGGCGCCGGATTGGGTCCCGAGACGCGGGAGAAGGTTCTGGCGATCCTCGATGCGGGGAAGCAGGCGGTGCTCGACGCCGATGCGCTCTCTGTCTTTGCCGATGATCCCCAAGTGCTGTTTTCTGCGATTCGTTCAACCAAAACCCCAACTCCGGTGTTGACCCCGCATGAAGGCGAATTCGCCCGGCTGTTCGGGCGCCCAAAGGAGTTCTCCGGCAAGCTCGACCGCGCGCGGCGCGCCGCCGGGACGAGCGGCGCGGTGGTGCTGCTGAAGGGCCCCGACACGGTCGTGGCAGCACCCGACGGGCGCGCCGCGATCAGCGAGGGGGCTCCGGCCGAGTTGGCGACCGCAGGCTCGGGCGACGTTCTGGCTGGGATGATCGTCGGGCTCCTGGCGCAGGGCATGCCGGGGTTCGAAGCGGCGGCGGCGGCAGCTTGGCTGCACGCCGATGCGGCAAGCCGGCTCGGACCCGGGCTCGTCGCCGAGGATCTGATCGAGGCATTGCCGGCCGCGCTCGCTGCGCTGAAGGGCCGTGCTTCGGGGCCGCTCTCGGCATAATCTCTCGTTGAGCCCACAACAACCGCGGACAATCCATGAGCGAGCGCGCCCCTTCTTCCGGCTTTCTCGACGGCGTTTTCGACCGCACGCTGGCCAATCTGCGCAGCGCGTGGCGCGAGATTGCCGGCTCGGCGCGCGGCGTATTGTCCGGCGCGCCGCGCCCGGACCTGCCCGAGGACGACATCGCCCGCCTCAGGCAACAGATGCTGAGCTGCCTCGACGGGCGGGGCGGCGAAGTCACCGCGCGGGCCCGCGCGGCCGATCTCGGGCGCACCTATCTCGCGCTCAACAGCGCTGGGCGCGAGCGCTTTCTGCACCTCCTGGCCGAGGAGTTCGATGCCGATCACGCGGTGGTCGACGATTGTTGCGCCCTCGTCGGCGCGGCCGCCGACTCGGCCGCGCGGGCCGCCGCCGAGCGCGCCCTCAGGGTCGCGCTGACCGCGCCGCGTGTAACCCTGCTGCGCCAGTTCAATGCGC
>DATCQF010000755.1:0-2959 GCA_036569735.1 Allostellaceae bacterium
GCCGTGGATACCGGCCTGCGCCGGTATGACAAAGAGGGAGTGCCGATGGTTGAACCGCTAAATGATGTCTGGGCTTGGCTGGACACCCTCGTCGGCCCGCTCGATGACGATTTTGTGCAAGCCGTCAACGAACAGCCGGGCCAGCAAGAAAGGCCCGCGCTCGACGCGTTCTTGCAACGCGAGCGCCTTGGCGAGGGCCGCGATCGGCATTAGCCTTCGCGGATGCAACGATATTCGATCCTTGCGCTCGCGCGCCGCGCGCTGACCGGGCACCGCGGCTGGGCGCCAGCGTGGCGCAAGGCGGCGCCGCGGGCGCGTTACGAGGTGGTCATCATCGGCGGCGGCGGGCACGGCCTCGCGACCGCCTATTACCTCGCCAAGGAGCACGGCATAAACGACGTCGCGGTCCTGGAAAAGGGGCCGATCGGGCTCGGCAATACCGGGCGCAACACGACGATCATCCGCTCCAACTATCTGTGGGACGAGAGCGCGCGGATCTACGAGCATTCGTTGAAGCTGTGGGAAGGGCTTTCGGCCGAGCTCAACTTCAATTTGATGCTGAGCCAGCGGGGCGTGCTCAACCTGGCGCACAGCGAGGCCGACATCCGCGAGGGCATGCGCCGCGCGGGCGCCAACCGCCTCAACGGCATCGACGCCGAATGGCTCGACCCCGAAGCGGTCAGGCGCTTCTGCCCGATCGTCAACATCAGCGCCGAGGCGCGCTACCCGGTGCTGGGCGCGACGTTGCAGCGCCGCGGCGGGGTGGCGCGCCATGACGCGGTCGCCTGGGGCTATGCCCGCGCCGCCGATGCGCGCGGCGTCGACATCGTCGAGAATTGCGAGGTGACGGGGATCCGCACCGCAGGCGGGCGGGTCGTCGGGGTCGACACCACGCGCGGCGCGATCGACGCGGAAAAAATCGCGATCGTGGCGGCCGGGCATAATTCGGTGGTGGCGGCGATGGCCGGGGTGCGGCTGCCGCTGCAGAGCCATCCGTTGCAGGCGCTGGTGTCGGAGCCGGTGATGCCGGTGCTCGACTGCGTCGTCATGTCGGGCGCGGTGCACGTCTATGTCAGCCAGAGCGACAAGGGTGAACTGGTCATGGGCGCCGGCATCGACGCCTTCAACTCCTATGCGCAGCGCGGCTCGTTTCACGTGATCGAGGGCCAGATGGCGGCGCTCCTCGAATTGTTCCCGATCTTCTCGCGCCTCAAGATGCTGCGCAGCTGGGGCGGCATCGTCGATGTGTCGCCCGACGCCTCGCCGATCATCGGCCGGTTGCCGATCGAGGGGCTGTATCTCAACGGCGGCTGGGGCACCGGCGGGTTCAAGGCGACCCCGGGCGCGGGGCACGTCTTCGCCCATACCATCGCGCGGGGCGAACCGCACCCGCTCGCCGCGCCATTCGCGCTCGACCGCTTCACCACCGGCGCCCTCGTCGACGAGCACGCCGCCGCCGCGGTGTCGCATTGATGCCGGGGGTGGAGCGATGCTGCTGATCCCCTGCCCGTGTTTGCCGTCTTGCAACTATCCGCCATTGGCGTAGGGTCCGCGAATGATCGCGCCGCTGCACGCAGTGGTGGAAACACCGGAGTTTCTGGCTGGCGCGAGGCGGGTCTTAACGGAAGCAGAGCGAGCGGCGCTGATAGATTTTCTGGCCGGCGACCCCGAAGCCGGCGAGCTGATGCAAGGCACCGGTGGTGCCCGCAAACTGCGCTGGGGCGCCAAAGGGAAAGGCAAGCGGGGCGGCGCCCGGGTGATTACGTTTTATGGCGGCCCGAAGGTGCCGGTATTTTTGCTGGCCATCTTCACCAAAGGAGAGCGGGCAAATCTGAGCAAGGCCGAGCGCAACGAGTTGCGCCAGCTGCTCGCAGGCTTGGTTGCGGGATACGAGAGAGGGACGTGCTAGAGATGTCGAAGGCGGGGGAAAGCATCCTGCGGGGCGCGCGACAGGCGCTGGATTATGCGCGAGGCGAACGCGATGGCTTTATTGCGCACGTACCCGAACAGGTGGACGTCGGCGCGATCCGCAAGCGGCTCGGGCTGTCGCAGGCGGAATTCGCCGCGCGTTTCGGCTTCAAACTGGATGCAGTGCAGAATTGGGAGCAGGGCCGCCGGCGCCCCGAGGGTGCGGCACGCGCCTTTCTGCGGGTGATCGAGCGGGAGCCCGAAGCCGTGCAGCGCGCGCTCACGGAATAGAAATACACTCCGCGGGGCCGGTCCGGACAAATGCTGCTGATCCCCTGCCCGTGGTGCGGGCCGCGCGACGAGGTCGAATTCCACTGTGGCGGCGAGGCGCATATCGTGCGGCCGGCCGACCCCGATGCGCAGGGTGACGCGGCCTGGGCGGAATACCTGTTCATGCGCGCCAACCCGAAGGGCCTCGTTGCCGAGCGCTGGGTGCACCGCCACGGCTGCCGGCGCTGGTTCAACCTGTTGCGCGACACGGTCTCGCACCGCATCCTCCTGTGCTACCGGATCGGCGAAACTCCGCCCGAACGAAGCGGCGTGCCGTGACCCAGCCCTTCCGTCTGCCGGTCGGCGGCGCGATCGACCGCGGCCGGGTTCTCAACTTCCGGTTTGACGGGCGCGTCTATGAGGGCCATCCGGGCGATACGCTGGCGTCGGCGCTGCTCGCCAACGGTGTGCGGCTGGTGGCGCGCAGCTTCAAGTATCACCGCCGGCGCGGGATTTTCTCGGCCGGGGCGGAGGAGCCGTCGGCGCTCGTCCAGCTCGAAACCGGCGCCGCCAGCGAACCCAACCGCCGCGCCACCGAGATCGAGCTCTATGACGGGCTCCGCGCGGCGAGCCAGCATGCCTGGCCGAACCTCGCGGTCGATTTCAGTGCGTTTGCCGGCGTCCTCGGCCCGCTGATCCCGGCCGGCTTCTACTACAAGACCTTCATCCACCCGCGCGCGCTGTGGGCGGCGCTGTGGGAGCCGGTGCTGCGCCATATGGC
>DATCQF010000756.1:0-3691 GCA_036569735.1 Allostellaceae bacterium
GAGCGAGATCGAAGCCCGGCGCCCGGGCGGCGTCGCCCTGGTCACCGATGCCGTCGCGGCGGCAATCGCCGCTCGGCTTGGGCCCGGACCGATTGCCGGCGGCATGCAGGCGCACGTGGTTACCGCGGCCCGATAGGCGGGAGTTATCCTCCGCGGTCGCATTCGCCGCGATGGCCAAGGGGGTGACCGAGCGGTCGAAGGGCGAACTCGCGATGGAGTTCCACGGCGGCACCTTGCTGACCAAGGAGCTCGAGATCATCAACGCGGTCAAGGCCGGCAACATCGCGATGGGCGATCCCGGCGGCGCCGCGGCGACGGTGTTCCCGGAGATGGGGGTCTTTCTCGTGCCCTATCTCGTCGCCAGCTATGACCAGGCCTACAAGATGTTCAACGGCCAGGTCGGCGAGCGGCTCGACAAGAACATCCAGGAAAAATACAAGCTCAAGGTGCTGTTCTTTTACGATTACGGGTTCCGCCATTTCTGGAACAGCAAGCGCCCGATCAACGAGCCCAAGGATCTGCGCGGCCTCAAGATGCGGGTTCAGCCGGCCAAGGTGTTCGCCGACACGATCAACGGATTGGGCGGCGTCGCGGTGCCGATGGCGTGGGGCGAGGTCATCCCGGCGGCGCAGCAGGGCGTCATCGACGGCGCCGATCTGCCGATCGTCAACATCCTGGCGCTGAAGGCCTATGAGGTCTCGAAATACTGCTCCTTGACCTTCCACAATTACGGGCCGACCGCCGCGGTCATCAACCTCGACATCTGGCACGGACTGACCGATGCGCAACGCAAGTTGTTCACCGAGGCATCGCATACCGCGCAGCAGACGGTCCGCCAGCTGACCGAGAGCGTCGACAGCCTGGCGAAGGCCAAGGAGCTCCTCGAACCCAAGGGCATGATCGTCAACGGAGCCGATGTCGAGGCCTTCCGCAAGCTCGCGCAAGACAAGGTCTGGCCCGCCTACAAAACCCAATTCCCCGAAATGTGGGAAGAAATCGTCGCGACCAAGGTTTGACTATCCAGCCGGCAGATGAACCCAAAAATATCATCGCTTTGTCCGTCATTCCCGCGAAAGCGGGAATCCAGGGTCGCAAGGCCTCAATGGCTGCTCTGGACCCCCGCTTTCGCGGGGGTGACGGGTAACAGCGTGATATTGCTCGATCCGCTTCGAGCTGGACGCTGAGCGGGTCGGTGGCTGCACCGGAAGCAACGGCCGCCGGGCCCGGCGTGCCCCGCGATGCTTGGCGGGTGCGCGACATTGTGCTCTTGGCGCCGAAGATCGTCTTGACCGCGCTGTTGGTTCTGGCGATCGGCGACATGGTGGTCGGGGTGTTGCTGCGCTATGTCGCGGTCCCGATCACCGATCGGCTCGATCTCGATCCGATCAACTTCTTCTGGGTCGAGGAAGTCGGCGAGTACTCGCTCGCCTGGCTGACCATGGTCGGCGCCGGCATCGGGATTGCCGAGCGCGCCCATTTCACCCTCCACGTCTTGACCCATCGCCTGCCCATGGCGGCGCAGCGCGCGATCCACCTGGCGACCCATTTCCTCATTGCCGGGTTTGGCGCGCTCGCCGTGTGGTACGGCATCCAGCTGGCGATCGTGAACAGCCAGCTGACCTCGCCGGCGTTGGAGATCAACCTCGCCTGGCTCTACATCGCGCCGGCGGTCGGCGGTGCGCTGATCATCCTCTACAGCCTCGGCGCCGCCTTCGGGCCGATGCCGGAGCCGGAGAGCTTCGACAAGGCCGGCGTCGCCGCGGCCGGGAACGATTGACGATGATGCTCGCCGCCACCGGTATCGTCTTTGCCGTGCTTGTCGCGTTCTCGGTGCCGATCGTGTTCGCGCTCGGCACCGCGGCGGTCATGGGGCTGGTGCTCGGCGGCTACTCCCTAGAAATGCTCGCGTCCAGCCTCGTCGGCGCATCGCAGAACTGGATCCTCCTGGCGATCCCGAGCTTCATCTTCGCCGGCACTGTGATGGAACGCTGCGGCATGTCGAACGCGCTCGTTGACCTGGCGCGGGCGCTGGTCGGCTGGCTGCGCGGCGGGCTCGGCATGTCGGTGATCGTCGTCTCCTATTTCTTTTCCGACATCTGCGGGTCGAAGATGGCCGAGGTGTCGGCGCTGGGGTCCACCCTGATGCCGCCGCTGCGCCGCGCCGGCTACCGCCCCGAGGACGGCGCCTCCCTGATCGCCGCGGGCACCGCGATGGGGATGCTGGTGCCGCCGGCCATTTTCATGATCGTGATCGGCGAGGTCACCAATGTCTCGGTCGTGGCGCTGTTCCTCGCCGGGTTCATTCCGGCCGCGGTCATCGGGGTGTGCCTGTGCACCCTCGTGGCGATCCAGGCGCATCTCCTCGGCTGGCCCAAGGACACAAGGCCGAGCCTCATGTTCCTGTTGCGCGCGCTGCGCGACGCCGCGGTGCCGCTGGTCATCCCGCTGGTCATTCTCGGCGGGTTCTACCTCGGCGCCTTCACCGCGACCGAAGCCGGGGCGATCGTCGCGCTCTATTCCCTGCTGGCGGCCCGGCTCTACTACCGCAACCTCAGCTGGATGCAGATCCTGCGCATCGCCTACGACAGCGCGGTGTTGACCGCGGTCGTCGTGTTCCTCCTCGCGGTGGCGACCATTTTCCAATACCTGATGGGCGTCACCGGAGTGCCCCTGCTGCTCGGCGAGATCCTGCGACCGCTCGAATCGGCGCACTGGCTGTTCCTCACCGGGGTGGCGCTGATCACGATGGTGTTCGGCATGGTGCTCGAGGGGTTGCCCGCCGCGGTGGTGCTGATCCCGGTGGTGTTCCCGATCGCCACCAGGATCGGCATCAACCCCATTCATTTCGACATCGTGCAGACCGCCGCGGTCGGCATCGGCCTCTTCCTGCCGCCGATGGGAGTGGGGCTCCTGATGGCGTTGCGCTTTGCCGAGGTGTCGGTCGGACAGCACGCGAAGGGCTACTGGCCCTATGTCCTGGCCCTCCGATGCTGATCATCTGCCTGCCCGAATTGTCGCTGGCGATCCCGCGCAGCGCCGGCTTTGTCCATTGATTCTAGGGTTTGGCTGCGCTCAATCCAGCCGACGCGATGATCTGTAGGATGGGCTGAGCACCGCGAAGCCCATCTATGCCGCCGCGTCGGCCGGCTTGCCCTCGGTCGCGGCGCCTTCGGCGGGCAGGGCCATGCGCGGGAAATAGAGGTGGACCGCGGTGCCGATCCCCTCGGCGCTTTCGACCCGGGCAAAGCCGCCGAGCGCGCGCATGATCTCGGCCGCCCTGGCGGCGGCGCGGCGCGGCGTCGTGGCCGGATCGAAGACCCGGTCGAGCGCCGCCTCCGACAGGCCGGGCCCGCTGTCGCGCACCGTGACCCGGACGTAATCGCCGAGTTGCGCGCCGCCGAACTGGGCGCCGGGCATGTCGGCGAGCGCGGCGGCGTCGATGCTGTAATTGCGGGTGCCGACGACCAGTTCGCCGCTGCCCTTCAGATCGTCGCCGGCCGCGGCGACGAGGTCGAGCACCAGCGCCCGCACCGTCGGCGGTTCGGCGCGGCAGCGCCACAGCTCGGGCAACAACGACAGGCGAAACCCGGCGCGGCGCGGCACGCGCTGGCGCATCGAGCGTTCGAGCCGGGCCAGGACGGCGTTGAGATCGGCCGGCGCCGGCGGGGCTGGCCCGGGCTGGGCTGACGGC
>DATCQF010000757.1:0-4799 GCA_036569735.1 Allostellaceae bacterium
GTCAACGACTGGGCCGTCCACACATGGATCCCGGCTTTCGCCGGGATGACAGACTTATTTGAAGGCGTCGAAGACCTGGCGCAGCGCGGTGCGCTGGTCGCCGTCGGCGGACAAGGGGACGATGACCGGGGTGCGGATGCCGGCGTCGCGCCAGGCCGCGATCCCTTCGCGGATTTTTGCGGGCGGCCCGAACAGAGTTACATCATCGAGCCAGCGGTCGGTGAGGTATTGCGGAATGTCGGCGCTCCGGCCTTCGGCGATGGCGCTCTCGATCGCGCTCATCTCCTCGATGTAGCCGGCTTCCTTCCAGTAGTTGCGGTAGTACGGCAATAGCCCGTAATGGCTCATCGTACGGCGCAGCACCGCCTTTGCCTCGGCGACGTCGTCACAGATGCAGGTGCGGATCCGGTTGCCGATGAAGAATTTCGGGTCGTCGCGTTTTGCCGCGGGAAGCGCCGCGAGCGATTGGGGCATGTGCGCCCGGCTGCCGCCGGAGAACACCATGCCGTCGGCGATCTCGCCGGCGAGCGCGATCATCCGCCGGCGGAGCGTCGCGAGGATGATCGGCGGCAGTTCACCGATATTGTCGTAGGACCGGTACTTTGCGACGAAGGCGCGGATATCGCCGAGCGGCTTTCCCGGGGTCACCCCCATGCGGACATGGCTCGGCCCATTCGCGACGCCGATGCCGAACTGGAACCTTCCGCCCGAGACCTCGTGGATATAGGCCGCGCCGTGCGCAAATTCCTCGCTCGTTTGGGCATAGATCGGCGCGATCGCGGTGGCGAAGGTGATGCGCTCGGTGGCCAGCGCCAGCCCCACGCACTGCGCCATGTTTGCGTACGAGCTCGACACCGAGATCCCGGCAAAGCCGCGCCGCTCGATCTCACGCGCGAGTTCGAGCGTGGCGCGGCGCTGGCCGGGCTCCGCGATCAGGTTGAGTGCCGGCAGGTCGGACAACGGGCTACACTGACGGCCAGAACGGCTTGGCGATCGCGCGGTCGGTTGGATAGACGGTGACCGGGACGCCATGCTGCCACTGCGCGAAGATCATCGGCACGTCGACCCGGCGGCCCTTGTCGTCGAACTTGATCGGACCTGGGAAGGACGCGGCTCCCGGGCCTTCGGTCAGGTTCATCGTGCGCAGCGCCTCGGCGACCTTGAGCTTGTCGGCCGCCCCGGCGCGCTCCAGCGCCTCCTTGAAGATCCACAGATCGCCGTAGGCCGTCAGGCTGTCCTGGGTCAGCCACGGCTCGCCGGTGCGTTTCTTGAAACGCTCGATGAACGCCTCCTGGCCCTTCATCGGCCAATCGGCGACGCTGAACAGCATGCCTTCGAGGAGTTCCGGGCCGATCGTCTTCAAGAGCTCGGGGGCACCGAACGGCGCGCCGTTGCCGACGAGCGGCATCTTCCCCTTGCCGAGCTTGAACTCTTCGAGCTTTTCGAGGATCTGCTTGCAGTCCGGCATGGCTGAGGTCAGCAGCATCAAAAAATCCGGCTTGGCCGAGCGGACCTTGTCGATGAGCGGCGTCGCGTCCGACAGGGGCGGGGTGAACACCTGGTCGACCACCGCCTTCAGGCCCGCCTTGTCGAGCCCGCCGCCCTCGCGCAGCTGCTTGCCGAAGCTGACCGGAGAGGCCGTATTATCCTGCAGGATGCCGATCGTCTTGGGGCGCTTGCCGGTGGCGCTCTCCGCCAGCTTGAGCGCGGTCGGTATCGTCTGGGCGGCCTGCCAGTCGGCTGTGGGCGACGTTTGGAAGATGAACTTGAACCCGCGACTGGTGATCGCGTCGGAATAGGAGAGCGTGAGCCACGGGAGCTGCGCCCGCTCGGTCACCTCGGTGACCGACAGGGTGAACGAGCTGAGCCACGCGCCGGTGCCGCCGATCAGGTCGGGCTCCTGGGCCAAGAGGCGCTGCGCCGCGTTCTTGGCCTTTTCGGTGGTGTCGCCGGCATCGGCCACGACCAATTCGAGCTTGGCGCCGCCGATCGCCTTGATGCCGCCCCCCGCATTGATCTCCTCGAGCGCCATCTCGGCGCCCATCCGCATCAATTGCCCCTGGCGCGCCCACGGTCCCGACAAGGGGGCGATCATCGCGATCTTGATCGGCTTTGCCTGCGCCCGCGCTGACGCCATCCCCAGACCGGAGAGGGCAACACCGCCCAAAGCCCTCGCCCCCAGCAGCCCCAGCCCGGTGCTCACGGCCCGTCTCGTCGGTGCCTGTTTCATCGTCCTCTCCTCCTCTTCTTCCCTCATTGTCTTCCCGGCGAAGGCCGGGATCCATCCCCGCCGTGGATACCGGTCTTCGCCGGCATGACACTGTAAGGGGTGCGTTGCATAGGATGTTATCCGTTACTTGGCAGGGATCGCCACCCGTTCGACCCATTTTTTGCCGAGATAGGCTTCGATGACCGCCTTGTCCCGGACGATGTCGTCGGGCTTGCCCTCGGCGATCAGCCTTCCGTGGTCGAGCACGGTGAAATGGTCGACCAGCTGGACCATCGCGTGCATCGTATGCTCGATGATGAGGATTGTGGTGCCGTCGGCGCGCAGCTGGCGGATCGCCTCGAGAATGCCGTCGAGGTCGTCGTGGCCGAGCCCTGCCAGGGTCTCGTCGAGCAGCATCAGCCGGGGCTGGGGCACGAGGGCGCGGGCCAGCTCCATCAGCCGCAATTCGCGGGTCGTCAGCCCTCCGGCGGGTGTGTCGGCCTGGGCGCTGAGTCCGACCCGGTCGAGCGCGACCAGCGCCATCCGCCGCGCGACGCGATCGTCCCTGGTGCCGACAAAGGCGCCGACGATGACGTTCTCGACGACGCTCATGCGTGGAAAGGCGCGCACGATCTGAAAGGTCCGGCCGATGCCGCGCCGGCACACCCGGCTCGGCCGCAGCCCGGTCAATGCCGTACCGGCAAAGCTGATCGTGCCGCTGTCGGGGGCGAGGAACCCATTGACGACGTTGAACAGCGTCGTCTTGCCGGCGCCGTTGGGGCCGATGATGCCGTAGAGCCCGCCTTCGGGGACGGTCAGGTCGATCTCGTCGAGCGCGCGCAAGCCGCCGAACGAGATGCCGACGCCGCGCAGGACGAGGAGGTCGCCGCCGGTGCCGGTGCGCTCCCGCGGCAGCGCGGCAACCGTCGGCACCGCCTCTATAAGGCGCGGCGCGGCCACCGCCGGCTTGTGCCGCGCGAGGCGGTCGAGGACGCGCCAATAGACCCCCTCGGGCGCGCGCAGGATGATGACGATGATCGCGATGCCGTAGACGACGCCCTGGATACCGGGCAGCACGTTACCCAGTTCGGCGTTGAGCCCTTCGGCGAGCGGCACCAGCACCATCGCGCCGATCACCGGGCCCCAGAGGCTCCCGACCCCGCCGAAGAGCGCGAGGATCAGCGCCTGGGCCGACACCAGCATGCCGAACACGGTCTCCGGCGTCACCACCAGGAGGACCACCGCGTAGAACCCGCCGGCCACTGCGGCCAAGGCGCCCGACAGCATCAAGGCCAGCATCTTCCAGCGCCAGGTGTCGATCCCCGCCGCCTCCGCCGCCGGCTCGTTCTGCTTGATCGCCAGCAGCGCCATGCCCATCCGCGAATTCTCGACCTTGAGCGAGATGAAGAGCGATGCCACCACCAGGCCGAGCGCCAGCACGACGTAGATCCGCGGGTCGTCGAACTGCATGTAGAGCCACGCCGACTCGCGCTTCATCGGCAGGGTGACCTCCTGGTACCCGAGCCAGGCGAAGACGTAGAGCGTCGCCAGCGGATAGGCGAGCATCGCCAGCGCGAAGTAATGCCCGCGCAGCCGAAAGGTCGGGTAGCCGATCAATGCGCCCGCGAGACTCCCGACAACTGCACAAAACGGGATCGTTAGCCACGGCGTCAGGTCGAAATCGACCATCCCCAGCACCACCGTGTAGGCGCCGAGCCCCCAGAACGCGGCATGCCCGAACGAGAAATAGCCGCTGTAGCCGCTGAGGATGTTCCACGCCAGGGACAACACCGCCCATAAGAGGACCTGGGTCAGCACCAGCTCGTAATAGGCGCTCCTCAGCACCACGGACAGGAGGAGGACGGCAACCGCAAAGCCGAGGATCGCCCAGCGCTGGCGGTTGGCTTCGGCCCGCGTCCTCATGATGTCCGGGTTCTCATGTCGGGCGGCTCATGTGCGCTCGCTGAGGCGGCCGAACATGCCTTGCGGGCGGAAGAAGATGATCAGGAGGAAGACGACGAAGATCGCGGTGTTCTGCAGTTGATAAGGAAAAATAAGGGTCGACATCTGCTGGACGATGCCGATCACGAGGCCGCCCCAGAACGCGCCCAGGATGCTGCCGAGCCCGCCGAGCACGACCCCGGCATACATGACGATGACGAAATCGAACCCGGTATAGGGCTGGAACGACTGCGAGGTGGCAACGAGGCCGCCGGCGACCGCGGTGATGCCGACCCCGAGGCTCCAGGCGATGCGATGGGCGCGCTCGACGTCGATCCCCATGTAGATCGCCGCCTGGCTGTTGTCGGCGGCGGCGCGCAGCCCCTTGCCGAGGCGGGTGTGGCCGAGGAACAGATAGACCGCGCCGGCCAGCACCACAGCGACCACAAAGCTGACGACGCGCCCCTGGTTCAAGAGTACGTCGCCGATTTCCCACGACGAGCGCGACAACGGCGTGCGGATGCCGGTCGGGGCCGAGCCGAACACGATCAACCCGCCATTCTGCAGAATGAGCGAGATCCCGAGAGTGACGAGGATCTGGCCATAGGCGCCGGCGCCCTCGATCTGGGCGGCGCCCGCACCGATGACG
>DATCQF010000758.1:0-8559 GCA_036569735.1 Allostellaceae bacterium
TCCTTCGAGACGCCCGCCGCGCGGGGGCGCGAAGCGCTGTCTCGAAGGACGCGGGATCGTGATGCAGCCCGCCTTCCGCCGGCTTGGAGGGCGAATATCTCGATGGCGTTACGGCACGGTTTCGTCGGGAAAGACGCCCCAGATGTCGGTCCGCCGCATCCAGCCGGCAATGTCGTCGGTCTCGACCCGGCACCAGGCCCCGCGGCACTCGGCAAGGCGCGCGACAACCCCGGGCTCGGCGCGCGCCATCACCGGCGCTTCCGGATCGGGGCGCTGATAGAGCGGGCGCACGCCGCCCTTGTTGACGATGACGGTGCGCTTGCCCACGACCATGTGCTCCTGGACCCAGCCCGCGGTGCCCTCCCAGTCGCGAATGCGGCGCCAATGCTCGAACTGGGCGATGATCTGGACCGGCATGTCCTTCCTCGTCAGCACCCAGTCGATCGGATATTGCCGGCCCGGGCCGGTCCGCAGATTGACCTTGTCGGAATGCAGGCTGACAAAGCGCGGCACCGGCAGGCTCGCTTCGCCCTCGGCCGCCACCGCGGGCCCTCGCGCTGCGGCGATCAGCAGCACGAGGAGGCCGGCGATGCCGACCGCGATCGGCCTCACCGGCCGCCCCTCATTCGATCACCTCATCGGCGCGCGCCAGCAGCGCCGGCGGCACCGGCAGACCGAGCGCCGCGGCCGTCTTGAGGTTGATGACCAGCTCGAATTTGGTCGGCTGCTGAACCGGCAGGTCGCCGGGCTTTGCGCCCTTGAGGATGCGGCCGGCGTATCCGCCGCATATTCGACGCGCAGCCGCGAGGCTCGGCCCATAGCTGATCAGGCCGCCGGCGGCGACATTCTCACGAAAAGCGTAGATCGCGGGGATGCGATCGCGTGCGGCCAGCGCCGTCAGCTGGTCACCCCGGTTCTCGAAGAACGGATCGTCGGCGACAAGCAGTGCATCCAATCCTCGCGGTTCGATCGTCGCGAAGGCGGCGTCGATATCGTGTTCGGTGCTGGCCGAAAACACTTCCAGCCGCAACCCGAGGGTCTTTGCCGCCGCCTGCAGGTTCTTCGTATTGGGGGCGGCGTTGGGATTGGCAGGGTTGACCAGGATGCAGATAGCGCCGGCCTTGGGCACCAGCTCGTGCAACAACTCCAATCGTTTCGGCCAAAGCTCCCCTAATAGGATGGCTACTCCGGTGAGGTTGCCGCCCGGGTGGCCGAGACTGGAGACGAGGCCGAGCGCGACCGGATCGGGGCCAACGATGAACACGATCGGAATGGTCGAAGTGGCGGCCTTGGCGGCGACCGTCGCGACGATCGACTCGGCGAAAATCACGCGTGCTTTGCGCGCGACGAGATCGTTCGCCAGCGCCGGCATGCGATCGTATTGGTCGTTCCCCCAGCGGGACTCGATCGCGACGTTGCGGTCCTCGACAAAGCCGGTCCCCTGCAGGCCTTCGCGGAATGCCGCCACATCCGGCGCACCCGCTTCGGGCGATTTGGGCGAGAGGAAGCCGATCACCGGTAGCTCATGCTGCTGGGCGCCGGCGCCACGCGGCCGTGCAGCCGCAGCGAGGATGGCGATAGTAACGAGGTCGCGCCGTCTCATTTAATCTCCCGAACGGCCCGCGCCAGCCGGGCTCAAGGCGTGGCAGCGGCGACCGTCGCGCCGCAGGTCGGGCAATCGGGGTCCTTGGCGATGCGGATGCGGTGAAAGCGCACGCGCAACGCATCGTAGATGAGGAGGGTGCCGTCGAGGCTGTCGCCGAGCCCGAGCAGCTCCTTCAAGACCTCGACCGCCTCCAATGTTCCCATGACCCCCGCCACCGCGCCGAGGATGCCGGCTTCCTCGCAACGCGGCACCATGTCGGGCGGCGGCGGGTCGCGGAAGAGGCAGCGGTAGCACGGGTGGCCCGCGCCGAGATAGGGCCGGAACGTCGACAACTGACCCTCGAACGGCGACAGCGCGGCGGCGACCAGCGGTTTTTCGAGGCGGTGGCACAGATCGGTCAAGAGATAGCGCGTGGCGAAGTTGTCGCTGCCGTCGGCGACGAGATCATAGCCGGCGATCAGCGCCGCGGCATTGTCGGGGAGAAGCCGCATCGGGTGGGTCTCGATCCGGATGCCGTCATTGACCGCGTCGAGGGTGGCGCGCGCGCTGTCGACCTTGAGCTCGCCCACCCGCTTTGTCGCGTGGACGATCTGGCGCTGCAGGTTGGTCAGATCGACCCGGTCGTCGTCGACGATGCCGATCGTCCCGACCCCGGCGGCGGCCAGGTACATCAGCATCGGCGAGCCGAGGCCGCCGGCGCCGACCACCAGCACGCGCGAGGCGAGCAGCTTCTCCTGGCCCGCCTCGCCGACCTCGTCGAGGATCAGGTGGCGGGCATAGCGCTGGAATTGCTCTTCAGTGAGTTCCATCACAAACCCTCGAACAGCGCGGTCGACAGGTAGCGTTCGGCCAGGTCGGGCAATATCGCGACGATCGTCTTGCCGTCCATACCCGGCCGCGCGCCGATCTCGAGCGCCGCCGCCAGCGCCGCCCCGGCCGAGGTCCCGACCGCCAGCCCGTCGAGCCGGGCGGCAAGCTGGGCGGTGCGCAACGCCGTGTCGTAGCCGATGCAGATGATCTCGTCGATCAGGGACGTGTCGAGGATGTCCGGAATGAAGCCCGCGCCGATCCCCTGGATCTTATTCGGGCCCGGCGGGCCGCCGGACAGGACCGCGCTGTCCTCGGGCTCGACCGCGACCATCCTGAGGCCGGGCTTCCGCGGCTTCAGGACCGAGCCGACCCCGGTCAGCGTGCCGCCGGTGCCGACCCCGCTGACCACGATGTCGACCGCGCCGGCCGTATCCTTCCAGATCTCCTCGGCGGTGGTGCGGCGGTGGATCTCGGGATTGGCCGGGTTCTGGAACTGCTGCGGCATGAAGGCGTCGGGGAGGCTTTGCACGATCTCCTCGGCCCGCGCGATGGCGCCACGCATGCCCCGCGCCGCCGGGGTCAGCTCGAGCTCGGCACCGAGCAGCAGCAGCATCTTGCGGCGTTCGGTCGACATGCTGTCGGGCATCGTCAGGATCAGCCGGTAGCCCTTGGCGGCGCAGGCAAAGGCCAGCGCGATCCCGGTATTGCCCGAGGTCGGCTCGACGAGGACCGTGCCGGGCTTGAACCGGCCGGCGGCTTCGGCGGCCTCGACCATCGCCAGCCCGATGCGGTCCTTGACCGAGGAGAGCGGGTTGAAGAACTCGCACTTGCCGAGGATGTCGGCCCGGGCGCCGGCCTCCGCGGCCAGCCGGCGCACGCGCACCAAGGGGGTCGCGCCGATCGTGTCGAGGATGCTGTCATAGATGCGGCCGCGGAATTCTCCCTCCATCGCCTTCTCCCGGTGCGCGGAAGGCTTGATGTAGCGCCGCGCGGCCGCCGCGACAACCGGCGGCAATCAATGCCCGCGGTGCGGCGCGGCGAAGCCGCAGGATCAACAATGAGGCAGTGAGGCAATGAGATGCCGAGTCCCCCGCAAACTCACAGCCTCACTGCCTCATTGTGAGTTTTTCGCGCTGCGCGCGGCGGCACCATTCCTGGTGCCAATTAACTCGATGAGCACAAGGTCATCTCGTCCAACTCATATAGCCAAGGTGAAATTTTTCCGTTACATCAATAACTCAGACCACAATAAACTTGCGCTGTTTTGGGAAAATCGCGCCGGTTTGAGTCCGGCCCCTGATTCCGACGCTCGCATGAGCGCGTGCTGTCAGGTCTCGCGAACGTCGGAGCCGGGACCCCAGCCCAGCCTTCGAGGAAATGCCAACATGACGCTGTTTCGCACCGTCCTCCTGACGAGCGGTCTCGTCCTCGCGCTCTGTGGTGGAGTGGCTCAAGCGCAACCGAGCGCGCAAAACGGATCAGCCAGCAAGCCTTTGATGACCTTGCAAATGCCGGCGCTGCCGGACGCGGTCCGCGTTACCCTTAATCCCGCGACCACCGCTTTATTGGTGCTGGACTACGTTGAGCCCATCTGCAACGCCCAGCCGAAATGCAAGGATGGCATGCTGCCGGCCGTGATCCCATTTCTGGCGCGAGCACGCAAGGCCGGCGTGATCGTGGGGTACGGCACAAGCGAGCGGAACATGTCCAAGTGGCTGCCGCAGGTCGCTCCGGCACCGGACGATATCAAGGTCGTCGCCACTGCTCAGGACAGGTTCTTCAATACCGATCTCGACAAGGAGCTGAAGGCGAAGGGCATCACGACGATCATCCTGGTCGGCTGGAAGGTCAGCGGCTCGGTGACGTACACATCGGTAGGAGCGACGGTGCGCGGTTATACCGTGGTCGTCCCGGTGGATACGACTGCGGCCGCCACCGACTACGAGCAGGTCATCGGTTTCTATCAAATATTGAATCAGCTCAACGGTAACCTGACGAACGAGCCTTTGAAGCCCAAAGCCCCAACGCTGAGCCGCACGGACATGATCACCTTCCAATAAGCCTAGATCTCGAAATCGCCGGCCTGGGCGACGCGGCCCTCGACCCCGGCGCGGTGCGCCCGGGTGCACAGCTCTTCGAGGGTCAGCGCGTCGAGCCGGCGCATCGTCTCCTCCTCCAATTCGACCCACAGCGGGCGGACCACCTGATGGCCAAGGGCGCTCCCCGCCGGATCGCTGATCGGGTCTTCGCCGGTTTCGAGGTGGCGCACGGTGCGCACGATATCGCCAAGGCTGATGCGGCGGCGCTCCCGGGCCAGGCGATAGCCGCCGCTGGGCCCGCGGATGCCGACGAGGATGCCCTCGCGCACCAGCTCCTGCAGCACCGGTTCGAGATAGCGCCGCGGGATGCCTTCGCGCTCGGTGATCTCGACCGAACGGACCGGGGCGACGCCCCCGTTATAGGCGATGTCGAGGACCGCCTCGATCGCAAACAAGAGCTTCTTGGTCAGCCGAATCATGATGTCCGCGCGAGACGCCCTCCGGCTTCAGCCCTGGGCCTGGGGGCGGCCCCGGGATCAGCAGTTTCGCCGCGCTGCCCGGTTTGGACAAGCGGAAGCGATGCCGGTCGAGCCGAAGCCGCTTGTCTGCCGCCCGCCGGCATCGCTGAACGCCTCGACAACGCTGAAATCCGGCCGCGCGATCCGGGTGAAGACGAGTTGCGCGATGCGGTCGCCGGGCGCGATCAAAATCCCCTCCGCCTGGTCGCCGGCACCCACCGGGCCGGCGCGCGCGGGATTGCGGTTCCACGCCGATATCAGGCAGGTCCCCTCATAATCGGCGTCGATCACCCCGACCGCGTTGCCGAGCACCAGCCCGTCGCGGTGCCCCTGACCCGAGCGCGGCAGTACGAGGGCGCACCACTCCGGATCGCCGATGCGGAAAGCGATCCCGGCCGAGAT
The DNA here is from genome assembly GCA_036569735.1 of Allostellaceae bacterium. Taxonomy (GTDB): domain Bacteria; phylum Pseudomonadota; class Alphaproteobacteria; order ATCC43930; family CGMCC-115725; genus DATARH01. Next base: position 5,376 of record DATCQF010000758.1, read on the forward strand.
CAGCACCGCCGGCGCCTGCGGCCGCAACACCAGCGGTTCGTCGATGCAGGCGTGCAGATCGAGGCCGGCGGCAAGGCTCGACCCGTAATGCGGAAACCCCCAGCCCGGCAGCCGCGGATCGAGGATCTTCAGCGCGACCGGGAGGTTCATGATTCGAGGGCCATGACTCGGCCTAGCGCGGCCGGCTCCCGCCGCCCGGGACATGGGCGCTCGGCGGCGGGCCGAAATTGGAGCCGATTTTTGCGGCGATGCGCTCGGCGAGGCGGGCGGCAACCTCGTGCTTGGTCATCAAGGGCCAGTCCTCGATTGTGTCGCCATCGACCAGGTGGATCCTGTTGCGGTCGCCACCGAAGATGCCGGTGCCGGGCGACACATCGTTGGCGAGGATCCAGTCGCAGCCCTTGCGCGCGCGCTTCAAGCGGGCATTGGCGACAACATTCTCGGTCTCCGCGGCAAACCCGATGACCAGCGCCGGCCGGTCGTTGCGGAGCCCGGCGATGCGGGCGAGGATGTCCGGGTTTTCAATGAGGCGCAGCGTCGGCGCGCCCTTCCCGTCCTTTTTGAGCTTCTGGGCGCTGGCGGCTTCGACCCGCCAGTCGGACACCGCCGCCGCCATGACCGCGACATCGACCGGCAGCGCCGCCTCGCTCGCGGCAAGCATCTCCTGCGCGGTTTCGACCGCGACGAGGGTGACCCCGGGCGGGGTCGGTTCCTGGGTCGGCCCCGACACCAGCACGGTCTCGGCGCCGAGCGCGGCGAGCGCGGCGGCGATCGCGTGGCCCTGCTTCCCCGAGGAATGGTTGGAGAGATAGCGCACCGGGTCGATCGGCTCGCGCGTCGGGCCGCTGGTGACCAGGGCGCGCTTGCCGGCGAGGCGGCCCGTGGGGTTGAGCCGGAGGTCGCCGGCGAGACATTGCGTGATCGCCGCGAGGATCTCCGACGGCTCGGCCATGCGCCCGAAGCCAACTTCGCCGCACGCGAGCTCGCCGGCGCCTGGGCCGACCTGCAGGACGCCGCGCGCCGCCAGGGTCGCGAGATTGGCCTGGGTCGCCGGATGGGCCCACATCATCGCATTCATCGCCGGCGCGATCAGCACGGGCTTGTCCGAGGCGAGGAGCGTCGTGGCGGCGAGGTCGTCGGCCAGCCCCACCGCCATCCGGGCGATCAGATCGGCGGTCGCCGGCGCGACGACGACGAGATCGGCTTCGCGTGAGAGGCGGATGTGGCCCATCTCGCTCTCGTCGGTCAGGGACCACAACTCGCCATAGACCTTGTCTTCGCTGAGCGAGGATACCGACAGCGGCGTGACGAACTGGTGCGCCGCCGCGGTCATGATGCAGCGGACCGCGGCGCCCCCGGTGCGCAGCAGCCGGATCAATTCGAGGCTCTTATAGGCGGCGATGCCGCCCGCGATGATCAACAGAATGCGCCTTCCCTGCAGCAAGTCGCTCCTCCATCGTCCTCGCGCCAATTATGCGCCCGCCGCAGCGCGAGGGCGAGGGCGGATCGCCGGCCTACAAACGAGCGGCCGCAGGACGGCATCCGACAGAAGGTTTTTAGAACTAAATCGGTCGGTCCGCTGTTTCTCTGCAGAAGCCTTTTTTCCCAGTAACTGGAGAGCCTGATGAAAACCCATCTCGGTCTTGCCCTTATCGGAGCGACGCTGATTTGCGCCCCCCTCGCTCAAACCTTTGCCGCCGATAACGCCCCGAATTCGGCGCAGGCCGCCCGCGCCGCCGGCTCGCTCTTTGAAATGAAGCCCGGGCAGTGGCGCGCGACCAAGCTGACCGGCATCAACGTCTACAACAACAACAACGAAAAGATCGGCGACGTAAACGAGCTGATCGTCGCGCGGGACGGCAAGGTCGAGGCCGTCGTCATCGCGGTCGGCGGCTTCCTCGGCATGGGCGAGCACCTCGCCGCGGTGCCGTACAACCAGGTCAAGTGGATGGACGGACCCCGCGAGCAGACCGTCGGCACCCGGACGACGACAACCGGCAGCGGCGGCTCGACGCCCGACACCGCCAGGACGACGACCGAGCGCCCGGCCACGACCACCATCACCACCAGCGACCGGCCGGCGACCACGATCAAAACCGACCATCCGGCGACCATAACGACCACCGAACACCCGGCGACCACCACCGTCACGGCTGACCGCAGCACGACGCGCGACGCCTATCGCGGTTATCCCGATCACGCCAGGGTCGATCTGACGAAAGACCAACTGAAAGCGCTACCGGAAGTGCGTTACGCCCGCTAAGCCCGGATCGGCCCGAACCTGACGTTACCGATGGAGCTGGTCTCGACAGGCCAGCTCCATCGATCCGTTGAACCGCAGCTACCGCCCGGCCACCAGCACGACCGCGATCGCGACGAGGGCGGCGGCGGCGATCCATAGCGGCAACACCAGAAACGGCAGGAGGCGGGCGCGGTGGGCGGCCTGGGCGGCGAGGCTCTCGGCGTGGAGGGTAACGCCGCCCTGCGACCAGTCGCCGATCATCTTGTCGAGGCTGCGCAACAGGCGGGGGGCCTCGTCGATAGCCTCGATGAGCGTGTCGATGCGCTCTTTGAGGCGCGCCTCGGGACCGCGGTTGTCGCGCGCCCATTCTTCGACGAGCGGGCGCGCCAGGCTCCAGATATTGACCGAGGGGTCGAGCCGCCGCCCGACGCCTTCGACCAGCACCATGGTCTTTTGCAGCAGCAATAATTGCGGCTGCGTCTCCATCTCGAACTGCTCGGTCACCCGAAAGAGCTGCGCCAGGAGGCGCGCGATCGAAATCTCGTGCAGCGGCCGTCCGAGGATCGGCTCGCCGATCGAGCGGCACGCCTGGGTAAAGGCGTCGAGCGAACGGCGCCTCGGCACATAGCCGGCATCGAAATGCACCTCGGCGACGCGCCGGTAATCGCCGCTGAGAAAGCCGATCAGCATGTCGGCGAGGTAATAACGCGTCTGCCGGTCGAGCCGGCCCATGATCCCGAAATCGACGACCGCGAGCGCGCCGTCGGAAGCGACGAACATGTTGCCGGGATGCAGATCGGCATGAAAAAAACCGTCGCGAAACACCTGTTTGAAAAATGCGCCCGCCGCGTTGCGCAAGAGGTCGGCGATCGAATGGCCGGCGGCGACCAGCGCCTCCTTGTCGTCGACCCGGATGCCGGTCACCCGCTCGGTCGTCAAGAC
>DATCQF010000759.1:0-6516 GCA_036569735.1 Allostellaceae bacterium
GGCTTCGAGGGCGGCGATCACGGCGCGGTCGATGACGATGCCCTCGACCCGGCGCCGGGTGCGTTCGCGAAACGCGCGCTCGGAGGGAATGCGGATCTCCTCCACCCCGGGCTGCCGCGGCGTTTCTTTGATGCTGCGCACGAGCCCGCTCATCTGCGCCGCGAAATCGTTGCCCGGCAGCATCCGGGCGGGATCGACGACGAGAAACAGAAAACCGTAATCCTGGGCATTGCCGCGGGGCAGCGCGGCGCCGGCGAGGAGCCCCAGCGCCTGGATCGCAAAGCTGAGGCCATACCCCTTGTGCCCGCCCCACGGCGCGACGCCGCCGCCGGCCGCCGCGCGCGCGTCGGTTGTCGGGTTGCCGTCGGCGTCGAACGCGAGATCCGCCGGCAACGCCTCGCCGGTTTCGGCGCTGAGCAGCACTTCGCCCCACATCAACGACGCGGTGCCGATGTCGAAGATCACCGGACCCTCGCTCGACGGAAACCCGAACGCGATCGGGTTGGTGCCGAGCGCCGGCCGGCTTGCCCCCGGGGGCACGACATGGGGCGCCCCGCTCGCGGTGTGCAGCCCGACGAGCCCGGCGGCGACGATCCGTTCAAGGTAATAGGCGTTGCGCCCGCTGAAATAGCTGTTGTAGACGCCGACCGAGGCGATGCCCGCTTCCCTGGCCTTGGCGACCGCGATCTCCATCCCGCGATAGACCGCGACGTAGCCGACATTGTTGCCGCCGTCGACCAGCGCCGAATTCGGGGTTTCGTGCACCACCCGGACCGGCGTGCGCGCTACCCCGGTCTTGGCGTCGCGGGCGATCGCCAGGATCCGCGGCAGCCCGGCGAAGCGGTAGCCGCACAAGGAATTGTCGATCAGCTGGTCGGTGATGATGCGGGCTTCCTCCGCCGGAAACCCGATCCGGTACAGCGCTTGCTCGCCGAGCCGGGCGGCGTCGGCCACATCGAGACGCACCGTGTCGGGGCGATCGGGGTCGAGGAAATCCGGGGCGTTGCCGATCATCGCTCATTTCTCCCGGCAAGGGCGTGGGCGAAGCGGACGATGCGGTCGCCCGCTTCCTTGAGGCGCGGCTCGGGGGCGCTGAGCGCGATCCGCAAATGGCCGGCCGCGCTCGGCCCGAAGCCGTCGCACGGCAAGACCGCGACCCCTCCGCGTTCGAGCAGCAGGCGGGCGAACTCGGCGCCGCTGAGCCCGGTGCCGCGCACGTCGAGGAGCACGAACATGCCGCCTTCCGGTGGCACGACGCGACAATGCGAAGCCTCCTGCAGGAGGCTCGACATGAGGCCCGCCCGCGCCCGGTAGGCCTCGCGCAGGAGGGCAACCTCGGGGAGTTCCCGGCTCAGCGCGACCAGCGCGCCATCCTGGATGAAGGCGGGGCTCCCATAGGTAATCGACAGCAGCAGGTTGGACAGGTGCCGCGTCAGCGCCGGCGGCCCGACCACCCAGCCGAAGCGAAAGGCGGGGATCGCGTGCGATTTGGAGAGGCTCGACACGACGACGGTGCGCTCGGCCATCCCCTGCAGCGACCACGCGCTGACATGCGGCCGAGCATAGGCGAGGTCTTCGTAGACCTCGTCCGACAACAGCCACAGATCGTGGCGCCGGCACAGCGCGGCGATTGCCTCGATCTCGTCCCGGGTGAAGACCGCGCCGGTCGGGTTGTGCGGGCTGTTGATCCACATGACCCGGGTCTTCGGCGTCACCGCGGCGGCGAGCGCGTCCACATCGGGGTGGAACCCGGTCTCGGACCGCAGCGGCACGGTGACCATGCGGGCGCCGCTCGCGCCGATGACGCCCTCGTAGGTCGCGTAGATCGGCTCGGGGACGATCACCTCGTCGCCCGGGCCGGCGAGGCATTGCACCGCGCTATAGAGCCCGCCCTGGGTCCCCGGCACGACGGCGATGTTTTCGGCGCCGCAAGGCTGCCCGGTGCGCCGCGCGACCCGTGCCGCGATCGCCTCGCGCACCGCCGGGTAGCCTATTGTCGGGGCGTAGCCGGTGCGGTGCCGGCGCAGCGCCGCGACAGTCGCCTCGATGACGGCCTCGGGCGGGTCCTGATCGGGATCGCCGACGGTCAGGAAGATGATGTCCTCGCCGGCCTCGCGGCGCCTTGCCGCCTCGATATGGACGGCCCAGGCCCCGGCGCCGCGCCCGGCGATCCGCTCGACGAGTGGCGAAAAACGCATGTTTATCTCCGCTCCCAACCCGATGGCCCTCAGTAGCCAACCGCCGACCCGGCCGGCCGGCGCGGATCGTTGACACCGAGGAGGCGGCCGCCTGGAACGCCAATGGGGCCGATCGCGATCAGTTCGACCGCGCCCCACGGCGATTGCTCGGCGAGGTGGTAGCCGCGCCCGGCAAGCGCCGCGAGGGTGTCGGGAGGAAAGCCGCCGCGCTCGTAAAACAGCGTATCCGGCAGGAATTGGTGATGAAAGCGCGGCGCCGCCACGGCGTCGCGCGGCGCGAGGCCGAAATCGATGAGGTTGGTCAGGGTCAGGAGCACCGCGGTGATGATGCGCGGGCCGCCGGGGCTGCCGAGCACGAAAACCGGCCGACCGTCCTTCTCGACGATGGTCGGGCTCATCGACGACAGCGGCCGTTTTCCCGGCGCGATAGCATTGGCGCTACCCTGCACCAGGCCGAACAGATTGGCGGCGCCCGGCTTTGCGGTGAAATCGTCCATTTCGTTGTTGAGCAGAACGCCGGTCCCGGGCGCCACCACCCCCGCGCCGAAGTTGCCGTTCAGCGTATAGGTCACCGCGACCGCGTTGCCGTCGCCGTCGACGACCGAATAATGCGTGGTCTCCGCCTGTTCATGCGGCGGGATGCCGGGGCCGAGCGCCGACGACGGGGCTGCCTTCTCCGGGTCGATCGCGGCGCGTATCGCGGCGGCGTGGCCGGGAGACAACAGCCGCGCGCGCGGGTCGGCGACAAATTCCGGGTCTCCCAGCACGGTGTTGCGATCGACATAGGCGTGGCGCATCGCCTCGGCCATCAGGTGCAGCGCCTGGGGGGAGGCAAAGCCGGCCGCCTTCAAATCCCAGCCCGACAGCACGCCCAGCATCTCGCACAGGACGATGCCGCCGGCGCTCGGCGGCGGCGCCGAGAGCACCACATAGCCGCGGTACGGGCAGGTCACCGGCGGCGCCTCGGTGACCCGGTAATCGGCGAAATCCTGCGCGGTCAGGAGACCGCCATGCGCGGCTGCCGCCGTGGCGACAGCGGCGGCGACCGGGCCGCGGTAAAACGCCTCCGGGCCCTCTGCGGCGATCAGCGCCAAAGTCGCCGCGAGGTCCTTTTGCACCAGGCGGTTGCCCGATCTGTAGGGCGTCCCGTCGGCGCGCAGGAAGATTGCCGCGGCGGCGGGATCGGCCGCCAATCGCGCTGCCTTCGCCGCGATGATCGCGGCATCCGCGGGACCCAGCACAAACCCGTCGCGGGCGAGCGCGATCGCCGGCGCCATCACGACGGCTCGCCCAATCCGGCCATATCCGCCGAGGCGGCCGTATGCGGAGAGGGCGCGGTCGAGGCCCATCACCGTGCCCGGCACGGCGACGGCCGGGTAGCCGCTGAGGCTGGATTCGCGCATGACCGCGCCGGCCGCGTCGAGGTACATGCCGGGAGTGGCCGCGCGCGGTGCCGTTTCGCGGAAATTTATGACCGTGTCGCGTCCCTTGGAGCTTCCATCGGCGCCGCCGCCGGCGGCGCGGTGGATCAGCATGAACCCGCCGCCGCCGATATTGCCGCAGCACGGGTCGACCACGGCCAATGCATAGCCGACCGCGACAGCCGCATCGACCGCGTTGCCGCCGGCGGCAAGAATTTGCCGCCCGACTTCGCTCGCCTCGTGCTGGGCGGTGGCGACCATGCCGCGCTCGCCCCGGGCCTCGGACGAAGGCGCGGCAACACAAGGAGAAATCGCCGCCGCCATCGCGGCAAGTGCGATGAGTAAAGCTTGCCTGATCATTGCCCGAGCATAGCGATGAAGAGCGCGAGATTCTTCTACCGACGCGGCTGGATCGCGCGCCATAGCGCCGCCGGCCACCCTGTTTCGGCGGCGAAGGAGCACTCGATCACGGTCGTCCGCGCCGCCGCGCGAACCACCCGCGGCCTTGTGTTGACGCAGATCGCGCCCGCCGCCTCGCACCACACCGCCAGGTCGGCGCGGCTGTTGCCGACATAGCTAAAGGGGATGCCGCCGACGCTGCCCTGGATCGCGGCGAGTTTGGCGCGGCCGGTCAGGTTGGTCCGCCCGTCGGAGGCCAGCACCCTATCGAACAGGTCGAGGTGCTGGGCCACCGCCTGCGCCGTCTTGCGGTCGGCCCCGGTCGCCAGCACCAGGAGCCGCCCCCGCGCCCGCTCCGCCCGCAGGTACGCGAGAAGCTCGCGGTTGTAGGGGAGCAGCCCGGCATCGAGATCGGCCGCCTCCGCGAGCGCCTCTTTCAGCCGCGCCTTGCCGTGGCGCAACGCTGACACCGCAACCAGGAGCCTCAGCGGGCGTCTGGCGAGAACCAGGACGCATTCGAAGAGCGTGTCGGTGCAAACCAGGCTGCCGTCCAGATCGACGACGAGCGGCCGGCCGATCGGGGAGGGCGCATCGCGCCGGGCCGCTGAAATCGGCGCACGCACCGTGTCATCCCTCCTCCATGTGCGACAGACCCTGCGGCTGGTCTTCGATAGCCGGGCTACCGTCCCGGGGCGAGCGGCTCGCGCGGCGGCAGATTTTTCCCCTGCAGGCATTCCTTCAGCTTGGCATCGCGCTTGGCCTGGGCGTCGGCGCTGTAATCGGGGAACGCGGCCTGTGCATCCTTGGCGCACAAATCCATCGACTTCCAGTTCTTCGTTGCAACCACGCCTTGCTGGGTCGCCCGGGCTGCGCCGGGCACAAGCGCGAGCAGGAGCGCGAGGATCGGAAGGGGCATGGCGAAGCGGTTCATGCGATACCTGTTGCGATTGGGTCCTGTCACGATCGGGGCCGAAACGCCGGATGCAACAATACACCGGGATTGGCCCTTGGTGGTTGCGCTGCCAAAAAATCTGACGCTCCATATCGCACCCGGTCGGGAGTACGCCAGCCATGCTAAAGATCTGGGGACGCGCGAGTTCGTCCAACGTGCAGAAGGTGCTGTGGTGCTGCGCCGAACTCGACCTGCCGTTCGAGAGGGTCGATCACGGCGGCCCCTTCGGCGGCAACCGCGACCCCGAATACCTGAAGCTCAACCCGAATGGCCTGGTACCCACGGTGATCGACGGCGACCTCGTCATGTGGGAATCGAACACGATCTGCCGCTATCTGGCGGCGACCCGCAATGGCGAGCGGATCTACCCGCGCGATCCCGCTTCCCGCACCCATGTCGAGCGCTGGATGGACTGGCAATTGTCGGTCGTCGGCGGGCCGATGGGCCAGCTCTTGTTCGGGCTGGTGCGCTCGACGCCGGAGACCCGCGACAACGCCGCAATTGAGGCGGCACGACGCCGCGCGATCACCGCCTGGACGATCGTCGACGACGCGGTCCAGGGCCAGCCCTATCTCGCCGGCGCCGAATTGAGCCTCGCCGAAATCGTCCTCGGCACCCAGATCTATCGCTGGTTCACCTTTCCGGTCGAGCGGCCGACAATGCCCAAGCTGCGTGCCTGGTACGACCGCATGCGCGAGCGGCCCGGCTTCAAGACCCATATCGAGGTGCCGATCACATAATCGCGAGGCTGCCGCTTCAGGCCAATCAGCACCGGTCTGTCGCCTCAGCCCCGGACCGCTGGCCGGCTACTTTGTCGGCGCCAAAGTTGGCGGCACCAGATCAGCTTGCGCCACGCCCTGGTCGGCTTCGCCGGGCAAGGATCGGAACTTGCCGCCGCCGAGCGCCGCGGCGTTATCGATCACCCGGACCGCCAATGGTGCACGAAGGCCACGCACCTGAACCTCGCGCCGGGGAAAGACATCGAGCGCAACGCCGGCCGTTGTCCCGACGACTTCCGAGACCACCAGCTGGCAATCGTATTCCTTGGTGAGATCCTGCAGTCGCGAGGCGATATGGACGGTCTCGCCAATCGCGGTAGTCGTCGAGTGCTCGCGATAGCCGAGGGTGCCGATGATGACCTCGCCGCCATGGATGCCGATGCCGACCTCGAGCGGCTACGGCAACTCGTTTGCCAGGGCGTGGTTCATTTCACCCACATGCCAGTCGATCAGGCGCGCCGCCTCCAAGGCTTGACCGCACGCCTCTGCCGCTGCCGTTTCGGTACCGAAAATCGCCATCACGCCGTCACCGATGAATTGATTGGGTGCGCCGCCTGCCGCGGTAATGGCACTGCCGACCGCCTCGAAAAAACGGTTGAGGATGAACACGACATCATACGGCAGCCGGTTCTCGACCAGCTGCGTCGACCGACGGATGTCGACGAACAGGATTGCGACGAAGCGCTCGGTCCCGGCGTCGGTCACGTTCAACAGACGCTGGTCGGCCATCGTGGTTTCCGGCGGCAGCAGCGGCCAGACGCTGACAT
>DATCQF010000760.1:0-2556 GCA_036569735.1 Allostellaceae bacterium
CAGGGCGTCAGCACCCCTCTCCTGCTGACACAAACCTTTTGACGTCACCAGGGATGGGCCGCCGCGCCCCTTCCCGTTCCGTTTATTCGACGGTGATCTCGCCGATCATTCCGGTCCAATCGTGGTCGGGGCAGATCAGGCGGTATTGCCCGGCCTCTTTGGGCACGAAAGTGAGATCCTTCGCCTCGCCGGGGTGGAGCGCGATCTCGGTCCGGTCGGCGTTGAGCACTTGCGGGTCGCCGAGCTCGACCGACTGGAAGAACGCCGGGGCGTTGAACTGGTGCATTTCCTTGCCGTGGTTTTCGATATGCAGGCGATAGGGGACACCGCGCTTGAAGGTCAGCTTGTCGGGGGCGAAATTGTAGTCGGAGGTGACCACCGTGACCGGCTGCGCCGGCGGGGTGTCCGCCGCCGCGGCGCCACCCGGAGCCGCGAGCGCGATCAGCATGGCGGCAACCGGCGACAGCAGATTCGCCTTCGACTTGGGCATTGCATTCCTCGGCTCGAAGCGGCGTCCCTTTTAGCGCGTTCCGCGCCGGAAGGCAGGGCCTGGATAGGAAAACGGCCACCCCCGGGGGTGGCCGCCTGTGGTTACCGAATGGCGCGTGCTGGACGCTCAGACCGGCGGGATCCAGTATTCGTCGATCCGCGACCGGTAGCCGCGGTCGGACCAGTCGGGCAGGCTGCTCGACGTATAGCGCGGGGCCATGTCGAGCCGCGTGCGGTCGACATCGACGACATAGCCGCCCATCGTGTCGTAGGTCAGCGTCCGCCAGGGCAGCGGATGATAGCTCTCGCCGATCCCGAGAAAGCCGCCGAACGACATGATTGCGTATTCAACCTGCCCGGTGCGTTTGTCGATCATCACGTCATGTACCGTGCCGAGATGATCGCCGTCGCGGCTGTAGACATCGGTGCCGTCGACCTTGTCGGACGAAATCAGCCGGTCGGTCTCGTCGACATCGACCGGCCGGCCGGCGACGTATGTTGCATCATTTGGCATCGCAAACTCCTGTTAGTCGCTGGATACAAGCACAACAGCTTCCCGACAACGGCGGTTCCGGGTGCATCACCTGGGTTGCGGGCAAATCACTTGGGTTGAACTAAATCCGGTCGGCTGATGAACGACGGCGCGTCTCCAAATCCCCCGCCAGCAAATCCACCACCGCCAACTCCACCGGCGATGCGGCCCATCGGCACCCGCCTGCCGTTCTTCTACGGCTGGGTCCTCGTGGCGATCGGCTTTGTCACGATGGCGGTCGGGGTCAACGCCCGCACCGCCTTCTCCCTGTTGTTCCCGGCGATCCTCGACGAGTTCCAATGGGAGCGCGGCGTCACCGCCGGCGCGTTCTCGTTCGGGTTTCTGGTGTCGGCGGTGGTCACCCCGTTTGTCGGGCGGCTGATGGACAGGCGGGGTCCCCGGGTCGTGATCGAACTCGGCGTCGTCACGATGGCGGCCGGCCTCCTCCTCGCCAGTCTCAGTCGCGAACCGTGGCAGCTCTACCTGACGCTGGGGGCGCTGGCCGGGGGCGGCGTCAACTGCCTGGCCTATACCGGGCAGTCGCTTTACCTGACCAACTGGTTCGTGCGGCGGCGCGGGCTCGCGCTGAGCATCGCCTTTTCCGGCGTCGGCATCGGCTCGATCACGATCCTGCCCTGGTTTGGGTCCTTGATCGCGAGCGCGGGATGGCGGGCGGCCTGCGCGGCGCTGGGCCTCCTGGTCCTCGTGCTGCTGGCGCCGCTCAACCTCCTCCTCAAGCGCCGCCCGGAAGACCTTGGCCTCCTGCCGGACGGTGAGGTGTCGGGCAGCGCCGCCGCCGACCGCACCGCGAATGTCGACCACGCCTGGGTGGCGGTCGACTGGACGCTCGGGCGGGCGTTATGCACGGCCCGCTTCTGGTGGATCGCCCTCGGCTATTTCTGCGCGCTCTTCTCGTGGTACGCCGTGCAGGTCCATCAGACCACGTATCTGATCGAGATCGGCTTTGCCCCGGGCGAGGCCGCGTGGGCGCTGGGATTGGTCAGCCTGGTGGCGGTGCCCGGCCAGATCGCGCTCGGGCATCTGTCCGACCGGATCGGACGCGAATGGGTCTGGACGATCGGCAATGCCGGGTTTGTCCTGTGCTGCCTGGCTTTGATCCTGCTGCGCGGCGCCCCGAGCGCGATCTTGCTCTATGCGATGATCCTCGCGCAGGGCACCCTCGGCTACAGCCTGACCTCGGTCATGGGTGCGATCCCCGCCGAGATCTTCGAAGGGCGGCACTATGGCAGCATCTTCGGCTGCGTAATGCTGGCGGCGATTCTCGGCGGGGCGGCGGGGCCGTATCTGGCCGGCGTGCTCTACGACACGACCGGAACCTATGCCCTCGCCTTCTGGATTGCGGTCGGATCGAGCGTGGTCTCGAGCGCCGCGATCTGGCTTGCCGCGCCCGGCAAGGTGCGGGCGGTCGCGGGACGTACGCGGCGGCTGACCGCCGGGCCTCGCATCCGCGCCGCCACCGCCGGCGATGTTCCGGCGATCGCACGGATCGTCGAGCAGGCTTATCGGGGGTATGT
>DATCQF010000761.1:0-3653 GCA_036569735.1 Allostellaceae bacterium
GCGAAGATCCGTTTGGATAGCGGTCGGCGCCTCGGCTCGGTCAGCTACAACTTGCATGGTCGTCTCCAGAGTGGGTGGGTTTAGCAACCTCACTCTGGCAGAGCGCCGGTCGCTATCTGACGCCCATGGGATCTCCTCACGCAGAGGCGTTGACGGCCACGCAGATCCGGAACGGCCGCTGTCCACCCATAGGCGAAATTCAACCTGAGGCAGGCCTCGCCGATGCGGGTGGTTTGCGCGCTGCGGCGGGTGGGTTAGTGTCGGCGCCGCCGAGTTTCTTCGAGAACCGGGAACGCCGCGATGACCGCCGCCGAGGAATTGGAGCGCCTGGACCCGCTGCCGACGCCGTCTCGCCCGGCGCGCCCGCTTTCCTCGCTGCAGCTGTTCCGGGCGGTGCAGTCGAATTCGCTGGCCGCCTGGGACGCGGAGCTGTTCGACGAATTGTTCGTCGAGCGCCGCTTCATCTGGGGGCGCTTTTTCGTAATCAGCGACCCGGACGGGATTCGCCGGGTGCTGCAGGACAATTACGACAATTACCCGCGGCTCCGGGCAATCCGCCGGATTTTCGAATTCGGCTCGGGAACCGGGATGCTGTGCGCCGAGGGCGAAACCTGGCGGCGCCACCGCCGGCTGATCAATCCGACCCTCGACCATCGCGCGGTGGTCGCGGACGCGCCGATGCTGGCCGAGATGGCCGAGGAAATGGCGCGCCATCTGGCGCGGCTTCCGGCGGGCGAGGCAATCGATGTCGGGCAGGCCTTCTCCCACCTGATCACGGTGTCGACCCGCCATGCCTTCACCACCGGCGACCCCGAGATCGAGCCGATGCTCGACCGCATGGGGCATTTCCCGCTGGAGCCGAGCCTTCTGCATTTTCTGCCGATGCCGCGCTGGCTCCCGTATTTCAGGCGCTATCGGACGAGCCGCGCCGAGGCGCAACGCTTTGATCCCGTGCTCGACCGGCTGATCGCCGCGCGGCGCGACGCGGCCTACCCCGGCGCCAAGGATTTGCTGTGGCGGCTGGTGCATGCGCGCGACCGCGCCACCGGCGAGAGCCTCAGCGACGCCGAGCTGCGCGACGAGACGGTGACGCTCGGGGCGACGTCGTCGACAACGTTGCGGCCGCTGACCTGGGTCTGGTACCTGCTGGCCACCCATCCCTCGGCCGAAAGGCAGCTCCATGCCGAGGTCGACCAGGTGCTCGGCGGCCGCGCGCCGACCGCGGAGGATTTGCCGAGGCTCGTCACTGTGCGCCAGGTGCTCGATGAAACGATGCGGCTCTACCCGCCGTTGCCGGTGATGATCCTGCGCCGCGCCGCCGCCGCCGACGTGGTCTGCGGGCGCCCTATTCCCAAGCGGTCGATCGTCGCGATCATGCCCTGGGTGCTGCATCGGCATAACAAGCTGTGGCGCGACCCGGACCGTTTCGACCCCGGGCGGTTCAGCCCGGAACAGGTCGCGGCGCGCTCGCGCTATTCGTATCTGCCGTTCGGAATCGGGCCGCATGTCTGCGTCGGCGCCTCGCTCGCGGTCATCCAGCTGGTCATCGCCGTCGCGGTTCTGGCGCAGCGCTTCCGGTTTCGCCTGGTCCCCGGGCACCTGGTCGAGCCCACCGCCTGGATCAATCTGCGTCCGAGAAGCGGGATCAGGATGACCCTCGAGCCGCGCGCCGCCGGGAGCGGATCATGACGATTGCCGGACCGGCCGCACTGCCGGCGATGCCGTCGCGCCCGGCGCGGCGCTTGTCGACGTGGCGGATGCTGCGGACGGCGCAGCGCAATTCGCTGGCGGCGTGCGACGAGGAATTGTTCGACGAATTGTTTGTCGAGCGGCGCTTTTTTGGGCGCCGGTTTTATGTGATCAGCGACCCCGAGGGCATCCGGCGGGTGCTGCAGGACAATAACGACAACTACCCGCGCCTCGCCTGGATCAGGCGGGTCTTCGAGTTCGCCTCGGGGAGCGGGATGCTGCATGCCGAGGGCACACCATGGCGGCGCCACCGCCGGCTGATCAATCCGACGATGGACCATCGCGCCATGCTGCCCGACGGGCCAATGTTGATCGAGCTGGCCGAGGAGATGGCGCGTCGCCTCGCAAGCCTTCCGGCCGGACAGGAATTCGACACCCATGATGCCTTCCGGCACCTGATCACCCGGTCGGCCGGTTATGTTTTCGCCGGCGCCGACCGCACGGTCGACCCGATGCTCGACCGCCTCGGGCAGTACCCCGGACCCTATGGCTGGGCCGATCTCCTGCCGACGCCGCGGTGGCTGCAGTTTCTCGACCGCCAGCGCACAACCCGCCTCGAGGCGGCCGATTTCGCCGCCTTGCTCGACCGGGTGATCGCCGAGCGGCAGAGCAGCGCCTATGCCGGACGCCAGGACCTGCTGTGGCGGCTGGTCAACGCCCGCGACCGCGACACCGGCGAAGGGCTCGCCGTCGCTGAGCTGCATGACGAGATCCTGACGCTGGGCGCGACCTCGGCGACCTCGCTGCGCCCGCTGCCGTGGATCTGGTACCTGCTCGCGACGCACCCCGGGGCCGAAGCAAAGCTCCATGCCGAGCTCGACCAGGTGCTCGGCGGGCGCCGGCCGAGCGTCGGCGATCTCGCGAGGCTGGTATATCTGCGCCAGGTGCTCGACGAGACGATGCGGCTCTACCCGCCGCTGCCGATCATGATGTTTCGCACCGCAATTGCCGAAGACATCGTCTGCGGCCGCCGCATTCCGCGACGCTCGATCATCGGGATCTTTCCCTGGGTGGTGCATCGCCATCGCAAGCTGTGGCGCGATCCCGACCGGTTCGACCCCGAGCGCTTTGCCCCCGCCGAGGCCGCCCTGCGCTCGCGTTATGCCTATCTGCCGTTCGCCGCCGGCCCGCATGTCTGCGTCGGGGCATCGATGGCGATGCTGCAGCTGATCGTCGCGGTCGCCGTCTTGGCGCAGCGCTTCCGCTTTCGCCTGGTCCCCGGGCGCCCGGTGGAGCCGACCGCGTGGACCAACATCCGGCCGCGCCACGGAATGTGGATGACGGTCGAGCCACGCGCCGCCGTCTCGACCGGCGAGGCTTGAGCCGGGATGCCGTATCGAGATGCCGGCACGGGCTCCCTGCGTCCTTCGAGACGGCCGCTTCGCGGCCTCCTCAGGATGACGTTCTTTCTTAATCCCATCATAAACTTACGTCATCCTGAGGAGCGTCCCAACGGGGCGCGTCTCGAAGGACGCACCGCGGTTAATCTCGGGCTGCGATGACAAGCACCCCGGCTATCGATGCGGTCCGCGAGGCCGGGACGGCGCCGCAACTGGCGATGCCGCCCAGGCCCCAGCGCCCGCTCTCGACCTTGGGGCTCATTCGGACATTCCCCGCCAACTCGCTTGCCGCCTGCGACGAGGGGTTGTTCGACGAGCTGTTCGTGGCGCGGCGCTATCTGTGGGGCCGGCTGTTCGTGATCAGCGATCCCGACGGCATCCGGCAGGTGCTGCAGGACAATTCGGACAATTACCTGCGCGTGTCGCCGGTCCGCCGGGCGTTCGAGTTCAGCGCCCGCGCCGGGATGGTGTGCATCGAGGGCGAGGAATGGTGGCATCACCGCCGGGTGCTGAACCCGGCCCTGGATCATCGCGCGCTGCGCCCCGATGTACCCAGGCTGATCC
>DATCQF010000762.1:0-1942 GCA_036569735.1 Allostellaceae bacterium
TCGCGGCATTCATCCCGTGGATGTCCTCGGGGCTGGTTTCGATCCGCACCAGGAGGATGCTTTCACCGCGGCTGGCGGCGGCTTCGGCCTCGTCGGCGGAAAACACCACCTTGCCCGAGGCGGCGCCCGGCGACGCCGGCAGCCCACGCGCCAGCACCGTCGTCTTGGCGCTCGGGTCGAGCATCGGGTGCAGCAGCTGATCCAATGAATTGGGCTCGATGCGGCGGATCGCCTCCTCGCGGCTGATCCGCCCCTCCTCGACCAGCGCCACCGCGATCTTCAGCGCGGCCGGCGCGGTGCGCTTGCCGGTGCGGGTCTGCAGCATCCACAGCTTGCCGCGCTCGACGGTGAACTCGACGTCCTGCATGTCGCGGTAGTGGTCTTCGAGGGTCTGCCGGACCCCGAGGAGCTCCTTGAAGACCGTGGGCATCACCTCTTCCATCGCCGGCAGCTTCGAGTGGCCCGCCTTTTTTGCGGCGACCGTCAGGTATTGCGGGGTGCGGATGCCGGCGACGACATCCTCGCCCTGCGCGTTGACCAGGTATTCGCCGTAGAACTCGTTGGCGCCGGTCGACGGGTTGCGGGTGAAGGCGACGCCGGTTGCGCAATCCTCGCCCCAATTGCCAAACACCATCGCCTGGACGCTGACCGCGGTGCCCCAGTCAGAGGGGATGTTGTGCAGCCGGCGATAGGTGACGGCGCGCGCGTTCATCCACGACCCGAACACCGCGCCGATCGCGCCCCACAGCTGCTCGTGGACGTCCTGCGGGAACGGCTTCCCGGTCTGCGCTGCGACGACATCCTTGAATCCGGCGACGATCGCCCGCCAATCCGCGGCGTCGAGCTCGGTGTCGAGCAGCGCACCCGATTCGAGCTTGTGATTCTCTATGAGCTCCTCGAAATGGTGGTGCTCGATGCCGAGCACGACCTGGCCGTACATCTGCAGAAAGCGGCGGTAGCTGTCATAGGCAAAGCGCTCGTCGCCGCTCTCCCTCGCCAGCCCCTCGACGGTCCGGTCGTTGAGCCCGAGATTGAGGACGGTGTCCATCATGCCGGGCATCGAGGCGCGCGCGCCCGAGCGCACCGATACGAGGAGCGGCTTTTTCGGGTCGCCAAATTTGGCCCCGATCGCGCGCTCGACCGCGGCCAGCGCAGCCCCGGCCTCCTTTTTCAACTCGGGCGGATAGGTCTTCTCGCGCTCATAAAAGTGTGTGCAGACCTCGGTGGTGATCGTGAACCCGGGCGGCACCGGGAGCGCGAGGTTGCTCATCTCGGCGAGGTTGGCGCCCTTGCCCCCGAGCAGATCCTTCATGTCGGCGCGCCCTTCGGCAGCCCCACCGCCAAAACTGTAGACCCACTTGGTCATGGGCTGGTCGTCCCGCCGGTCGTCCCACTTGTCGTCATCGGCTCGTCATCCCTCGATCTGCGAGAAATCGGCGACCTGGTTCATCACCGCGCGAATGCGCGACAACAGCCGCAGCCGGTTCTCGCGCAGCTTTCCGTCATCGGTGTTAACGGTGACGCGCTCGAAAAATTCGTCGACCGGACGACGTAGCGTCGCCAGACGGCCCATCGCGCGATCAAATTGCTCCTCGCGCAGGACGGCCTCCAGAGTGGCGCTGATCCCGTCGAGACATTGATAAAGTGCCGTCTCTTCCGGCTGCTGGAAATGCGCTGGATCAATCGGACCACTGAAGTTGCGGCCATCATGCCGCTCCTCGATCGCGACGATGTTCGACGCACGCCGATAGGCGACGAGCAGATTGGCGCCGTCTTCAGTGCCGAGGAACTTCTGGAGGGCGTCAACCCGCGCCAGGAGCCGCACCAGATCGTCCTCCGCGAGTGCAAACACCGCGGCGATCAGATCGTGCCGCACCCCCGCTTCGCGCAGATGAACCTTGACCCGGTCGGCGATGAAGGCGAGCAGCAGGTCCTTGACCGA
>DATCQF010000763.1:0-5757 GCA_036569735.1 Allostellaceae bacterium
CATCCGGCCTCGCGCCGGGCAAGACAATCATCGACATGAGCTCGATCTCGCCGATCGAGACCAAGGTGTTCGCCGCGAAGATTGCCGAGAAGGGCTGCGACTATGTCGACGCGCCGGTGTCGGGCGGCGAGGTCGGAGCCAAGGCGGCATCGCTGACGATCATGGTCGGGGGCTCGGAGGCCGCGTTCAACCGGGTCAAGCCGTTGTTCGAGCTGATGGGCAAGAACATCACCCTCGTGGGTGACGTCGGCGCCGGGCAGACCACCAAGGTCGCCAACCAGATCATCGTCGCCTTGACCATCGAGGCGGTCAGCGAGGCGCTGTTGTTCGCCTCGAAAGCCGGCGCCGACCCTGCCAAGGTTCGCGAGGCGCTGATGGGCGGGTTCGCCTCCTCGCGCATCCTGGAAGTCCACGGCGAGCGCATGATCAAGCGCACCTTCGACCCCGGCTTCCGCATCGAACTGCACCAGAAGGATCTGAGCCTCGCGCTGTCGGGCGCGCGGGCGCTCAACATGTCGCTGCCGAACACCGCGACAACCCAGGAATTGTTCAACTGCGCCGCCGCGCTGGGCGGCAAGGGCTGGGACCATTCCGGCCTCGTCCGGGTGCTCGAGCACCTCGCCGGCCACCAGGTGGCCAAGGGATAGCAGAGCCCCTCACGCTATCCCTCTCCCCGCCCGCGGGGAGAGGGGACCCTGTTGAGCGTCTTTCACAATCTATCCCACGACGTGTTGTCTCTCTCCCTCTCCCCGCAGGCGGGGAGAGGGTCGGGGTGAGGGGCAAAGGATCGCGGATCAGCGCAGATCGGCGAATTCGATCCAGTTCGGCTGCTTGCCCATCGCGTGCCGCTTCACGGGATCGAGCGCGCCGTCCGGGCGGATCGCGTAAACCGTCATGTGGTGCGAATTGAGCCCGGCCGATAAGAGAAACCGACCGCGCGGGTCGATCGCGAAGCCGCGCGGCGTGGTTTCGGTCGGGGTGCGGCCGATCGGCGATAGCGTGCCTTTGTCGGGGTCGATGCGGTATCCGGAGAGCGTGCTGGTCCGGCGCTCGCTGCCATAGATGAATTGCCCGTCCGGCGTCACATGCAGATCGGCGGCGGACCGCTGCCCGGTGTGGTCGGCACCCAGCATGTCGACGAATTGCAGTTCCTTGAGCGTGCCGTTGGCCGGGTCCACCGCGTAGGCGCCGATCGTCGCGGTGGTCTCGGTGATCAGATAGAGGAACCGCCCGCTCGGGTGAAAGGCGAGGTGGCGCGGTCCGGCCCCGGCTTTCGTCCTGATCTCGGCCGGCGAATTCGGCGACACCGTGCCCTTGCCCGGGTCGAATTTCAGCTGCATGACGATGTCCTGGGCGAGGACCGGGCAGTAGACGTTCTGGTTCGATGCATCGACGATCACGCAATGCGCCTTGGGCCGGTCGGTGATGATCTGGCTCGGCGTCGCGTTGACCCGGCCTGCCCCGTCGATCGGGTTGATCGTCAGCTTGCCATGGGGATAGGACGCAGAGATCAGCCAGCACCCGGTCCGGTCGGTCGTCGTGTAGGCCATCGGGGCGTCGAGCGGGGCGTTGCCGAGGTGCGTGAGGCGCCCGCTCGCCGGGTCGACCCGAAAGCTCGCGGCGGTGAAGGGCTCGCTGCGCAGCACGACATGGAGGAACCGGCGGTCGGGGCTCAGCGCCATCGGCATGCTCGACGGCGACGGCTGGCCACCTCCGGGGACCGGCACCCTCTCGACGAGGTCGAGATCGCCGCTCGCCCGGTCCATCGCCAGGACGTGCACCTCGGTGCTGCCGGCATTGGAGACATAGACGATCGTTTCGGGGGCGCCCTCGGCCATGGCGCTTACCGCTGCAGCGCGCGAGCGGCGCTCGCGGCCGGCCGCTCGGCGCAGCGCTTCAGCCAATCGGCCGCCTTGGGAACATGGCCGAAATCGATCCGCGCCGGCCGCGCCCACGACAAGATGCTCGCGACATTGAGGTCGGCGACGGTGAAATGCTCGCCGAGCAGGTAGGGCTGTGCGGCAACCGCGGCGTCGAGCACCATCAGCGGCCGCCCGAGTTGGTGTTCGCTGTCGTCGGCGAGCTTGGCGTCTCGCTTGTCCTCGGGAAGGATCGCGCGGTGGAACATCGCGGTCAGCACCGGGCGCTCGATTTCGGTCATCCCCCAGAAGCTCCATTGCCAGGTGCGCGCCTCGTCCTCGAAGAGGATCGGGTAGAGGCTTCCCCGGCTGTGCTTTTTCGCCAGATAGAGGTTGATCGCCATCGACTCCCACAGGATGAACCCGTCGTCGTCGATCGCCGGGATGTGGCCGTTGGGGTTGACCGCGAGATAATCGGGCGCGCGGGTGCCCTCATTGGCCATATCGATCGGGATATTTTCGTATTCGATCCCCAGCTCCTTCGCCATCCACAGCGTGCGAAAGGCGCGCGAACGCGGAATTCCGTAGATTTTGAGCGTGGCCATCGCCGTCTCCTTTGACTGAAGGGCCGAGCCTCGCATGATGGCCGGCCTCGGGCAATCGCCTCGCGCCATCGAAAGGACACCCGGCATGCCGCACAGCGTCGAAAAGGTCACGGTCGCCGGCGCGACGATCCGGCTGTTCCGCGGCGGTTCAGGCCAGCCGCTGATGTTCCTGCATGGCGCGGGCGGGCATACCGGCTGGATGGCGTTCCTCGAGCAGCTGTCGACACGGTTTGCGGTCTTCGCTCCCGAGCACCCCGGGTTCGGCCAGTCGGACGACCCGCCCTGGCTCGACGACATTGCCGACCTCGCCTATTTCTACCTCGACCTACTGAAGGCGCTCGGGCTCGACCGGGTCCATCTGATGGGCACCTCGCTCGGCGGCTGGATCGCCTCCGAACTGGCGGTACGCAATACCGCGCGTCTCGCCAGCCTGACCCTTGTCGGCGCGGTCGGCATCACCGCCGGCGGGGAACCCATCCCCGATATCTTCCGGATGCCGGATGCGGAGAATTTGCAGCGCTTCTACGCCGACCCCGTGCGCGCCGCGCGCCGCCTCGGCGATCTCGCTAAGGCCGACATGAGCATCGTGGCAAAGAACCGCGCCACCGTCACCCGGCTCGCCTGTCGCCCGCGCTTCCACAATCCGGGTTTGCCGAAGTGGCTGCACCGGATCAACGTACCGACGCTGTTGTTGTGGGGCGCGGACGATGGCCTGGTGCCGCCCAAATTCGGCGAAGCCTACCGCGCCCTCATTCCGGGCTCGCGCCTCACCGTGCTGCCGAACGCCGGCCACGCACCGTTCGACGAGCAGAAGGACGCCTTCCTCACCGCATTTTTGGACTTTATCGATTCACCAATGAGGCGGTGAGGCAGTGAGAAGGATTCGCATTCCCGGCGAAAGCCGGGACCCACGCTCCAAGCGCTCAGGCGCCGGCCTGGTGGATCCCCGCTTTCGCCGGGAATGCGGTCAGGTGGGCGTTGAATTACCTCACTGCCTCACTGCCTCATTGTGAATAGAGCGGTGCCCCTACTCCGCCGCCTCTTGCAGCGGGCGCACGGCGGCGCGCATCTGGCGGTCGTAGGCCTCGCGCCACCGGAGTTTTGCGTCGGTGACGAAGTCGCCGCTGCGCACCCTATACATGATGTCGGGATCGTCGACCCCGGGCGGCACCGTGCCGTCCTTGGCGAGGGCTCGCGCCGCCTGCAGGAGGCGCCGCCGGGTGCGCATGATCATCCGGTCAGAGGGCGCCAGATGCTCGAACAGATGGTCGGTGATGGGGCCCATGCTCTCGGTCACCGCCTGGTCCTGGGCGTGGATGCCGGTGATGCCGGTATAGTTGCCGCCGGTCGCCTGCGCTTCGCGGTCGACCAGCCAGTCGTTCGACGCCCCGCCGGTGATCCGCCACCTGCCGTACCAGTCCGAATTGTTCGGCAGGTAATCGAATTGGCGCTGGAACCCCGGCATCATCTGGCCGCGCTTGTTGGGGCCGATCGAGGCCGGATGCTTGCGCCACATCAGGCTGACGAACATCGTGTGGGTGTCGTCCATCGGGACCCAGGCGCGGTTGTGCAGGTGCTCGGTGAACTTGCCCTGCGGGGTCTGGGTCCAGAACGGCAGCATGTAGTTGGCAAAGCGCCAGTAGGTCTGGCCCGGCGCCGCCTCGCGGTAGGCCGCGTACATCGTGCCGCATTGGGTCTCGGCGACGTGGTAGTCGGGAGCGCGGTTGGTGACCGTGTGGCGGAAGAGGCTATCCTCGGGCACATCGTCGGGTTGGATCGACCCGGCATGCAGAAAGCCGAAATGCGAGGTGTCGATATCGCCTTCCAAGGCCTGCAGCCAGTTGCATTCGCGCTGCACGAACGAGATCGTCACCTCGGCCTCGGGTAAGAGCGTCGCCTCGATCTGCGGCAGCGCCGGGGCTTGTCTGCGGGCGCCCATATAGACCCAGACGAGGCCGTTGCGCTCGGCGACCTGATAGGCCTTGGCCTTGATGCGGTTCTTGAAATCGGGGTTGCCGGCGAGGTTCGGCGTGTCGACGCAATTGCCTGCCGTGTCGTATTTCCAGCCGTGATAGACGCAGCGGATGCCGTCCTCCTCGTTGCGCCCGAGGAACAAGGAGGCGCAGCGGTGCGGGCAGCGATGGTCCATCACCCCGACCCGGCCCGAGCTGTCGCGAAACGCGATCAGCTTCTCGCCGAGGAGCGCGAGGCGCATCGGTGCGCCGTCGGATTTCAATTCCGACGACATCGCCGCCGGCAGCCAATACTCGCGCATCAGCCCGCCCATCACCGTGCCCGGCCCGACCCGGACGAGATCCTCGCTGTCCTTCCGGTTCATTGTTTTCTCCCTATTCCGACGGCACTGCAGGCTGGGAAACGATTGTGCGTCCTTCGAGACGGCCGCTTTGCGACCTCCTCAGGATGACGTTCTTTCTTAATACCATCATAAACTACGTCATCCTGAGGAGCGCCCCCTTCGAGACGCCGCCCGCGGCGGCTCCTCAGGACAGGCGGGCGCGTCTCGAAGGACGCAGCACGCCGCAACCTACGCCCAGAACGCGAAGCCGAGCCCGGTGCCGGTGCCGGCCGGGGTGCGGTAGCCCGGCTCGTAGAGCGACCATTCGAGCGAGAGATGCTCGACCGCGCCGGCGACGCAGATCCAGTTGCGGATTTCCGAGCTGCCCGAGTTGAGCTTTTCGCGCGGCAATGCCTGGAGGGCCGCGGCGTCCTTCTTACGGAACAGGTCGAAGAGGCTGCGGTCGAGCGCCTCGTCGACGACGAAATGCGACAGCCCGCCCGAGCCGATGATGCCCACCCGCGCGTCACCCGGATAGCTTTCGACGGCGGCGCGGATCGCCTGCCCGAGCCGGTAGCAGCGCCGCGGGGTCGGCTGGTTCGGCGGATAGTAGGTGTTGATGCAGACCGGCACGATCGGCACGACTTCCTGCATGATCCGCCTGTGGACAAAGCCGACCGCGTGCCCCTCGCCCTCGCCTTGCGGCGTCGCGTTCGAGGCGGCAACGTCGAATTCGCGGTCGATCAGCTGGTCGATCAGGTGGCGCGCCAGGCGCGAATCGACCGGGTAGTCGCGCGGCACCTTCTCCTCGTGCCAGCGTGCGCTTGCCCGCCATCCCCAATTGGGCTCGGCCACCGGCGCCAGCGGGACATTGCGGATCGTCTCGCCGTAATAAACCAGGATGCCGGGCATGTTGTCGTGGTGATAGAGCTCCTCCTGGTCGTCGCCGCAGACGATCAGCGCGTCGAGCCGCGCCTCGCGCAGGAAATCGCCGAGG
>DATCQF010000764.1:0-2821 GCA_036569735.1 Allostellaceae bacterium
GTCGCCGATCTGGTCGGCATCGCGAACGCCCACGTCGATGCGCTTGGGGTGGTGCACGAGCCCGGCGAGGAGGTTCTGTCCCGCCTGATTGCCGCGTTCGGGCTGCCGTCCGACCCGAAAGAGGCCGCCGATGCGCTCGCCGAGGAAGACAGGGCGGCGCCCTTTGGGCTGGCCCCGGTCCACATCGTGGCGCACGAGGCGCCCGCTCCCGCGCTGCCGTTGCGCCTGCCGGCGGGTGTGCAGGGTGTCGAGTGGCACTGCCGGCGCGAAGATGGCAAGGAATGCGCCGGGCGCAGTGACGGGCCCGAACTCGTTCTGCCCACCGGATTGCCGCTCGGCTATCACCGCCTGATTGTGACGGGAACCGGCGCGACCGCGGAAATCGACCTCGTCGTCGCGCCGGATTCCTGCCACCTCCCCGACGCGCTGCAGCCGGGCGCGCGCAGCTGGGGCCTCACCGCCCAGCTTTACGGTCTGCGCAGCGAGCGCGATTGGGGCATCGGCGATTTGAGCGATCTGGCGCTGCTGTGCCGGGAGGCCGGGGCGCTCGGCGCCGCCGCGGTCGGCATCAACCCGCTGCATGCCCTGTTTGCCGCCGAGCCGCGCCATTTCAGCCCGTATTCGCCATCGAGCCGGGCCTGGCTCGCCTATCTCTATCTCGACGTGACCCAGATCCCCGGCTTTGCCGATGACGCCGCCGCCCGGGCGTT
Source organism: Allostellaceae bacterium (assembly GCA_036569735.1). Lineage (GTDB taxonomy): Bacteria > Pseudomonadota > Alphaproteobacteria > ATCC43930 > CGMCC-115725 > DATARH01. The sequence continues at coordinate 711 of DATCQF010000764.1, forward strand.
GGCGCCGGACGCCATGGTCGCCGCGGCGCGCGGCGCCGATCTCGTGGATTACGCCGCGGTCGATGCGCTGAAGCGCCCGGTGCTGGAAGCGCTCTACCGGCGCTTCCGCGTCCGGGAGCGCGGTAGTGGCAGTAGGCTCGGCTCGGCCTTCCGCGCATTCCGGAAAGAAGGCGGCGAAGCGCTGGCGGCGTTTGCCACCTTCGAGGCGCTGCACGAGCATTTCACAAATTCGGGCGGGCCGTTTTCCTGGCAGGCCTGGCCACCGGCGATGCGCGACCCCAAATCGCCCGCGGTCGCCCAATTCGCCCGCGCGCACGCACAGCGGGTCGGGTTCTTCCAGTTCCTGCAATGGCAGGCCGACCGGCAGCTCGGCGCCGCCGCGGCGGCCGGGCGCGCCGGGGGGCTCGGGGTGGGGCTCTATCGCGACCTCGCGGTCGGGGTCAACCCGCACGGCGCCGAGGCATGGGCCGACCAGGGGCTCGTCGTTCCCGACGCGGCGATCGGCGCGCCGCCCGATCCCCTGAGCCGGGCCGGGCAGAACTGGGGTCTGGCGCCGATCAACCCGCTCGCCCTGCGCCGGCGGGGGTTTGCCCCTGTCATCGCCGCGTTGCGCGCCAACATGCGGCACGCCGGGGTTTTGCGCATCGATCACGTGATGAGCCTGCAGCGGCTTTATTGGATCCCGAGCGGCTGCCCGGCCACATCGGGGGCTTATGTCAATTATCCGTTCCATGATCTGTTGCGCCTCGTCGCGCTCGAAAGCCGCCGCCACGGCTGCGCCGTCGTTGGCGAGGATCTCGGCACCGTGCCGGATGGGTTTCGCGAGACGATGCAGCGGGCGAGCGTCTTGTCCTATCGGATATTCATGTTCGAGCGCCGTGGCGACGGCGGCTTTATCGCACCGGGCGACTACCCGCCGCTCGCCGCCGCGTCGGCCGCGACGCACGACCTCGCCACCTTGAAGGGGTTCTGGCTCGGCCGCGACATCGAATGGCGGCGGCGGCTCCGGCTCTACCCCGACGCGGCGGCCGAGGCGACCGAGGCGGGTGAGCGCCGGCGCGACCGGCGACAGCTGCTCGAGGCGCTCGGCGGCGAGGGACTGCTCGCACCCGGGCGGTTCGCCGAGTTTTTGCCGGATGACGGCGAGCCGGCCTATGGCGCGGAGCTCGGCGAGGCGATCCTCGCCTATCTGGCGCGGGCGCGGGCGCGCCTCATGCTGGTGCAGATCGAGGACGTCGCCGGCGAAGCCGAGCAGGCCAACCTGCCGGGTACCACCGAGGCTCATCCCAACTGGCGCCGGCGGCTCTCGGTGCGCCTCGAAGCGGTGCTTGCCGGGCCCGAGATGGCGCGGGTCGCCGCGCTGGTGAGCGCCGCGCGCCGGGGTGCGGCCCCCGGGGCGGCTCCCTGAATGAGCGCCCCGGGGATCGCCGAGTCCGGCTTCGCCGAATTCCGCGCCACCTACCGGCTGCAGTTCCACCAGGGGTTCACCTTCCGCGACGCCGAGGCCCTCCTCCCCTACCTCGCCCGGCTCGGCGTCAGCCACCTCTATGCCTCGCCCCTGATGGAGGCGCGGCCCGGCTCGACCCACGGCTACGACATCGTCAATCACGACCGGCTCAACGCCGAGATCGGCAGCGAAGCCGAATTCGCGGCGCTGGTGGCGGCGCTCAAGGCGCACGGCATGGGCCTCATCGTCGATATCGTGCCGAACCACATGGCGATCGGCGGCGACAATTCGTGGTGGCTCGACGTCCTCGAATGGGGCGAAGCCTCACCTCACGCCAGCTATTTCGACATCAACTGGGACCCGCTGCGCGAGGATCTGAAAGGACGGGTGCTGCTCCCGGTGCTCGGCGACCAGTACGGCGGGGTCCTCGAATCGGGCGCGATCACGCTTCGTTTCGCGCCCGACGAAGGCAGTTTCAGCGCGTGGTACCATGACCACCGGTTTCCGATTTCTCCCAGCTCCTATCCGGAGATCCTGCGCCACGGCGGGGCGCCCTTGGCCGAGTTCGAAGGCGCGTTTGCCGCGCTGCGGCGGCTTGAGGGACCCTCGGCGCGAACCCGCGCGGGCGATTTGAAGCGCCGCCTCTCCGACCAGGCGGCCGACC
>DATCQF010000765.1:0-8388 GCA_036569735.1 Allostellaceae bacterium
ATATTGGCGACGACATAGACGCCGCCCTTTTCGAGCCACAGCCGGCCGAGCGCGCCCGCATAGGACGGGGTCATCGATATCTGAAACCCGCCGTAGCCATAGAGAAGCGTCGGCGCCGCCCCGTCGAAGCTCAACGACTTCGGGCGGACGATGAAATAGGGCACCGAAGTCTTGTCCGCCGACACCGCCTCGAACTGCTCGACGATTGCGTTCGCCGCGTCGAAGCGCGCCGGCAGGGCTTTGACCGCGGCGGCCCTGCCCGCCTCCGGCTCGACCAGCCACAGCGTGTTGGGGGTCAGAAACCCGGCGACGTCGACAAAACCCAAATCCTCCTGGTCGCTGGCCGCCATCAGATGCACCGACGCGTGTTCGGGCAATTTGAAGGGGCTCGGGATCCAGGCCCCGCCGTCGAAGCGGTACGCCACGGCGCTGCCCTCGACATTGCGAAAGATCGTCGCCAGGAGGCGGGTGCGGGTGACCGCGACATCCTCGATCGCCTCGCGCAGCCCCGGCGCGTGGACCAGCACCGGCGACGCGTGGTCCGGGTCGGCCAGGCACGCCGCGAGATCAAGCGACACCAGCGCCCCCGCAGGGAAATCCGACCCCCAATCCTCTTCGAGCGAGAACACCAGCTGGCCCGCGACAAAGCCGCGGAACGTCGAGCGCCCGGGGACCGACAACCGCACCGGCGAGCCGACCGGACCCTCCGGGGTCAAGAGAGTGCGCTCGCTCTCGAAAAAATTGACCTGCCGGTTGATGAGGACGCCCCGCACCCGTCCGTCGGGGTCGCGCAGCACGCCCGCGCCGACGCTGACGTCATCCGGGGTCCCGCGAAAAATCTCGACGGCGGCATCGAGCGGCATCAGGCGGTGCAGCGCCTTCAAGACAAACGGATAGCCCGAGGCGGTCATCGTCCCCGGCCCCCAATCGCGCGCGACGATCAAGGAGTCGGCGTCAAGCCAGGTGGCGCTCTGCTTCCCCTCGGGGAGGCGGAACCCGTTTTCCACGAATGCCCCTGCGGCGAGGTCGAACTCGCGCCATTCGGCGGCATCCTTGCCGCCATCGGAGAGGCCGATCATGCACCGGCGATAGTTCGGCGGCAGAACGCTGGCGCCCTGGAACACCCAGTTGCGCCCTTCCGCGGCGGCGAGCGCATCGACATCGATGAGCGTCCGCCATTCCGGCTCCGCGGTCGCGAACGAGGCAAGGCTCGTCCAACGCCACAAGCCCCGGACATGCACATCGTCCTGCCAGAAATTGGCAAGCCGTTCGCCGAGGAACCGCGGATAGGGGATGCGGTCGGCCGCGGTGACGACCGCCAGCGCCGCAGCGTGCATCGGCGCATAGCGCGGGTCGGCTTCGAGGAGGCCAAGACTGCGCGCGTTCTCCGCGCGGACCCAGCCCAGCGCCGCCGCGCCCTCAACCTCCTCCAGCCACAAAAACGGATCGTCGGTCATTCTTCTACCTTCTACCGCATTCCCGGCGACAGCCGGGATCACCTTGCAGCATCTCGGGCGCCAATTGATGGATCCCGGCTTTCGCCGGGAATGCAGGTTTAAGAGTTTCTACGGCTCGACCAGCACGTTGATCCCGCGCGCGGCGACCACGATCTCGCGCCATGTCTCGTCATCGATCGGCACCCCGTCCTGTAGGCGCCGCGCCCGGTTCGCCCGCTCGGGATCGCCCGGGATCAGCACCGGCTCGCCCTTCCGGCGCGGGGGCGAGGCGGTGATGTAGGCGCTCATCGCCGCGATCTCTTGCATCATCCAATTCTGGTCGACGATCCGCCCGGGATCGATGACGATCATCAGCATGCCGTTGGTGACGCTTTCGGCATCCTAGCGCTCGGGCCGCATCGTGCCGCTGCCGGTGACCGCGCCCGCCAGCATCTCGCAGATGAACGCCAGCGCGTAGCCCTTGTGCTCGCCGAACGTCAGGAGCGACCCGCGCGGCCGGCGGTACATGACATTGGGGTCGGTCGTCGGGTTGCCGTCGGGATCGAGCAGGGTCTCCGCGGCGATCTTCTCGCCCTTGTTGCGCGCGACGCGCACCTTGCCCATCGCGATCCGGCTCGTCGCCATGTCGGCGATGATCGGGCGCCCGGGCTCGGGTCCGGGGAGCGAGATGCAGACCGGATTGGTTCCGAACCGCCCGTCCCCGCCGCGCCACGGCGCGACCGAGGGGCGCTGGTCGGTGATGTTGACGAAGTGCAGCGACAAGAGCCCCGCTGTGGCGCACATCTCGCCATAGGTGCCGACCCGGCCGATGTGGTGGGCGTTGCGCAGCGCGACGACCGCGACCCCGTCCCGCTTCGCCCGATCGATGCCGAGCAAGGTCGCGTTGCGGGCGACGATCTGGCCATACCCGCGCTCGCCGTCATAGACGATGATCGAGCCCGTATCGCTGACGATTCAGCCCGCTTGGTTGGCCGCGGCCTTGCCGCCGGCGAGGTTGCGCAGATAAGAGGGGATCATCCCGACCCCATGGCTGTCGTGGCCCTTCAGATTGGCCTCGACCAAATGTCCGGCGATGATCGCGGCCTCCTCCTCGCTGCTGCCCGCGGCGGCGAAAACCCGGTGCGCGATGCCGGTCAGTTTGGCGGATTCGATCAGTGGCATGCCTTGTGTCCCTTTCGCGGCGCCGTCTCGGCTTGAGAATATTCCATACTAGGAATATATGACGCCATGCCGTGGCCGGTTGAGTGCGGCGACAAGACCGGGAATGACCGATTTTACGAGCAATATGTACCCCGGGCCGACGATCTCTATGACGACCATATCAAGGAGCTGAGGGTGGAGGGGTTGATATGAGGCCGACACAAGTTTTCCGAGCTGGAAGCGAGGATGCCGCCCGCGCGTCGGGCGCGTATCGATCGGCTGGCCGAAAAACTTGGCCACGATATGGACCTCGCCCAATTGCGCACCGCACGGCAGCTTTCGCAGGCCGCCCTCGGTGAAATCCTGCACGTCGAGCAACCTGCGATAGCCAAGCTGGAGAAACGCACCGACATGTATCTGAGCACATTGCGGCGCTTCATCGAGGCCATGGGGGGCGAGCTGGAGATCGTCGCGCGCTTTCCCGACCGCAGTGTGCGCATCCGCAACTTCGCCGGTCTTGCCAAAAGCGGCGATCAATGATCCGCGAGTGATCAGGCCTCGCCTCTCTCCTCTTCGCGCACCGCGATGCGCAGCTGGTGGGCCGGGTAGACGCCGAGGATCTTTACTTCGTGGGAGAAGAAGGCGAGCTCCTCCAGGGCCAGTTCCAGCGGGCGGTCCTCGGGGTGGGCCTCGACATCGGCGTAGAACTGGGTCGCCGCGAAGCGGCCGCCGACCATGTAGCTTTCGAGCTTGGTCATGTTGACGCCGTTGGTGGCGAACCCGCCCAATGCCTTGTAGAGCGCCGCCGGCACGTTGCGGACATTGAACACGAATGTCGTGACCGTGGGCCCGCCGCGCGGCGCCCACTTGGCCTCGCGCGCCATGACGAGAAACCGCGTCGTGTTGTGCTCGGCGTCTTCGATGTTCTGTTCGAGCGAAACGAGGCCGTAAATTTCGCCGGCGAGTTCCGAGGCGATCGCCGCGATCGTCGGGTCGCCGAGCTCCTTCACCTCGGCGGCGCTGCCGGCGGTGTCGGCGCGGACGACCGGCCGCAGCCGGTGCTCGCGGATGAAGTTGCGGCACTGCGACAGCGCCTGGATATGGCTTCTGACCGTGCTGATCCTGTCGAGCGTCGCGCCGGGCAGTGCCAGCAGGTGATGGCGCACCCGCTCGAAATGCTCGGCGATGATGAAGAGCCCCGAATCCGGCATCAGGTGGTGGATGTCGGCGACCCGCCCGGCGACCGAGTTCTCGATCGGCATCATCGCGAGCGCCGCCCTTCCCTCGCGCACCGCGGCGAAGGCGTCCTCGAAGGCCGCGCACGGCAAGCTCGTCATCGCCGGAAACACCCGCCGGCAGGCGAGGTCGGAATAGGCCCCGGGCGCCCCCTGAAAGGCGATGGTATGGTCGGGGTTGGGTGTGTCGGACATCGGATCAGCGTTCCATCAATTCCCGGGCGCGGGCGAGATCGGCCGGGGTGTCGACCTGCACCCCGAGCTGCGTCGGGTCGACGAGGCTCACGGAAATATGCATCCCGGCTTCGAGCGCGCGCAATTGCTCGAGCCGCTCGCGCTGTTCGAGGATGCCGCGCGGCAACGTGACGAACCGGTCGAGTGCGGCGCGGCGGTAGGCGTAAAGCCCGATATGCTCGTAATGCGGCCCCTCGCCCCACGGCACCGGCGCCTTCGAGAAATAGAGCGCGCGCGCCGGGCGGGCGGGATCGGCAAACCCGGCGACAACCTTGTTGACGCTGGTGGAATGGAGCGCGGCAGGATCGGTGATCAGGGCGGCCAGGGTCGCGATGTCGGTACCGGGTTCGGCCAGGGCCACGAGCGCCAGGCGAATCGCCGCCGGATCGAGCATCGGCATGTCGCCCTGCACGTTGATGACCGCGTCATGGGTGCGCCCCGGGTCGAGGAGGGTGATCGCCGCCTGGATGCGGTCGGAGCCGGTCGGCAGCGCCGGATCGGTCAGCACCGCGCGCCCTCCCTCGCGCTCGATCACTTCCATGATGACCCGGTCGCCGCAGGCGACGACCACCGGGCCGACCCCCGCAGCGACGGCGCGGCGCCAGACATGCACGATCATCGGCACCCCGGCGATGAGGGCAAGCGGCTTATCCGGCAGCCGCGTCGCGGCGAGCCGGGTCGGAATGAGGATGATCGGGTTGCTGATCGGGATTACGGCTGACACGGCGCTCACGGGCCTAGGACCGGACCAAACGGGCAGCGACAACATGCCCGGTTCGTTTGCGCGCCGGAAGCGCGATAATTTATTTGAGTTGGCGGCCGGAATCCGATTTCCTGCCGCCCGCCGCAGTGACCCTCGCTCCCGCCCAATGGGCCCAAGCGCAAACAAAAAGGACGATGATGTCGTCGTTCGAGTGGAACAAGATCATTGCATCGGTGCTGACGGCGATGATCGTCGCGATGGTGTCGGGGATACTGGCGAGCCAGCTCGTCCGCCCGAAGCATCTGGAGCAACCGGTCTATCTCCCGCCCGGGGCTGAAGCCGGCGCCGCCGCCGCGACGGCAGGCGGTGCCAGCCAAGCGGCCGCCGGCCCCGAGCCGATCGACATGGCGAAGGCCGATCCGGCCAAGGGCCAGCAGGTCGCCAAGGTCTGTCTGCAATGCCATACCTTCGACAAGGGCGGCGCCAACAAGATCGGTCCCAATTTGTGGGACATCATGCAGGAAAACATCGCCAGCGTGCCGAAATACCAGTTTTCCCCGGCGCTCCTCGCGCACAAGGACGAGAAGTGGGACCCGGAAAAGCTCAATCTTTGGCTGTTCAAGCCGCAGGTCTTCGCGAAAGGCACCAAGATGACGTTTCCCGGGCTGCCCAAGCCGCAGGACCGGGCCGACGTTGTCGGCTATCTGAACAGTCTCAAATAGGCTGACCAGTGTGAAACCGGCGGAATAGTCGAAAAACAGGAGGAATGTGGTCGAGTTAGACCGGTACCTCGCCCTCGCGACCCTCCTCGCCGATGCGGCGGGAGAAGCGATCCGGCCCTATTTTCGCCAGCCTCTCGCGGTTGACGACAAGCCTGACCTGTCGCCGGTCACCATCGCCGACCGCGCCGCCGAAATGGCGATGCGGCGGCTCATCGCACGGCATTTTCCCGAGCACGGCATCTTCGGCGAGGAATTCGGCCGCGAGCGCGAGGATGCCCCGTTCACCTGGGTGCTCGACCCGATCGACGGCACCAAATCCTTCATCAGCGGCGTGCCGCTGTTCGGCACCCTGATCGCGCTCGCCTATCAGGGGCGCCCGATTCTGGGGATCATCGACCAGCCGATCTCGCGCGAGCGCTGGATCGGCGCCAGCGGGCGGCCGACAATTTTCAACGGCGCCCCGGTTCGCACCCGGCCATGCCCGGCGCTGGCCGCCGCGACGGTGTTCTCGACCAGCCCCGACATGTTCAAGGGCGATGACGCCGCCGCCCACGCGCGGGTCGCTTCCGCCGCAAAGCTCGTGCGCTTCGGAGCCGATTGCTATGCCTATGGCCTGCTGGCCCTCGGCTGTATCGACCTCGTCGTCGAAGCCAGCCTCAAGCCCTATGATTTCAGCGCGATGCTGCCAATCGTCGAAGGCGCCGGCGGGATCGCCAGCGATTGGCGGGGCGCCCCCCTGAGCCTCGCCTCGGACGGCCGCGTCCTCGTCGCCGGAGACCGCCGTACGCACCTTGAGGCGCTGGCGCTGTTAGCCGGATGAAAACCGCAGAGGGCCCGACCCACGATGAAGCTCACTGCATCAATCGGAAATCGTCACCCCCGCGAAAGCGGGGGTCCAGAGCCTGGCCCGGGATTAACCCGGTGGCGAACACTGACCTCCCTGCCGTCCCTGGATTCCCGCTTTCGCGGGAATGACGAGAAAAGAGGCATGATGCGCAGGCTATCGGGTGTCCTCATCGCCCTCACGCTGTCATTGGCCGCGATCGTTGTCGCGGCGGCGGGCGGCGGCAACGGCCTGTCGCTGTTCGGCGAACTCAAATACGGGCCCGACTTCAAGAATTTCGAATACGCCAGCCCGAACGCGCCGAAGGGCGGGACCATGAAATTTTCCGCCATCGGCACCTACGACACGCTCAACCCCTTTGTCGTCAAGGGCGTGCCGGCTGCCGGCATCGGGCAGATCTTCGATACCCTCACGGTCGCCTCGCAGGACGAGCCGAGCAGCGAATACGGCCTCGTCGCGGAAAGCATCGAGACCGCCCCGGACAAGCTCTCGGTGCTCTACACCTTGCGCAAGGCGGCGCGCTTCCACGACGGCTCACCGATGACCGCGGACGACGTCGTGTGGACCTTCGACACGCTGCGCCAGAAGGGCCACCCGATGTACCGGTCCTATTACGGCGACGTCACCAAGGTCGAGCAGGAAGGTGAGCGCGGCGTCCGCTTTCATTTCAAATCGGCGGAAAACCGCGAGCTGCCGCAGATCCTCGGGCAGATGCCGGTGCTGTCGAAGAAATACTGGGCGGACCGCGATTTCACCAAGACCACTCTCGACCCGCCGCTCGGCAGCGGCCCCTACAAGATCGAGTCGCTCGACCCGGGCCGCTCGATCACCTATCGCCGGGTGGCCGATTACTGGGGCGCGGATCTCCCGGTCAACAAGGGAAGGCAGAATGTCGATATCATGCGGTACGACTATTACCGCGATGGGACGATCGCCCTCGAAGCCTTCAAGGCCGGGCAATACGACATCCGCCGCGAGAACTCGTCGAAATCCTGGGCCACCGGCTATGACAGCCCGGCAATGCGCCAGGGGCTGATCAAGAAGGAGGTGATCCCCAACCAGCTGCCGAGCGGGATGCAGGGGTTTGGCTACAATCTGCGCCGTCCGCTCTTTCAGGACCCGCAGGTGCGCGAGGCCTTGGGCTATGCCTTCGACTTCGAATGGTCGAACAAGAATTTGTTCTATGGCTCCTATGCCAGGACGCGCAGCTATTTCGACAATTCCGAACTGGCCGCGACCGGGGTGCCGCAGGGCGATGAACTGAAAATCCTCGAGAAATACCGCGGCAAGACCCCCGACGAGGTGTTCACCAAGCAATACGACCCGCCCAAATACGACGGTTCCGGCAACATCCGCGACGGGCTGCGCGAGGCGCTGAGGCTGTTGAAGGCGGCGGGCTGGGTGTTCAAGAACGAAAAGCTCGTCAATGACAAGACCGGCGAGCCCTTTACCTTCGAGATCCTGCTCAACGACCCGCAGATGGAGCGCATTGTTTTGCCGTTTGCCAAGAATCTGGAGCGGATGGGGATCACCGCGCGGGTCCGCACGGTCGATGTCGCGCAATACGAAAAGCGTATGGAGACCTTCGATTTCGATATGGCGGTCGTGGTCTTCGGGCAATCCCTGTCGCCCGGCAACGAGCAGCGCGAGTATTGGGGCTCGCAGGCCGCCGACGAGCCGGGCAGCCGCAACCTCCTCGGCATCAAGAGCCCGATCGTCGATGAACTCGTCGAGGAACTGATCAAATCGCCCGACAGGAAGAGCCTCATCGCCCATACGGGCGCGCTCGACCGGGTGTTGCAGTACGGCTATTACGTGATCCCGAATTTTCACCTGTCGGCGTTCTGGGTGGCCTATTGGGACAAGTTCCGCCGCCCCGAGATCTCGCCCAAATACGGCATCGGCCTCGACACCTGGTGGGTCGATCCCAAGGCCGAGCAAACGATCGAAGCGAAAAAGGGCGAGGTCGCGAAGTGAGCTTCTCGCATTCATTTCAGTTGTCATCCCGGCGAAGGCCGGGATCCACTTATTCGCGTGCGGAGTGGTTGAAACG
>DATCQF010000766.1:0-4171 GCA_036569735.1 Allostellaceae bacterium
GAGCACGACGGCGATTACCGCCAGCAGCCGGTGACTCATTACCGTCGTCCCGTCGAGGGTAGCGCGCCGTCACTGGCGGGCGCTTGCGTCGGCGTTGCGCCCGTCGCGGTGCCGGCGGCTGGCGCGGCGGTGGGCGGCCCGGAGCTCAGCAGATTGGGCAGCGGCAAATACGGTAGCACGCCGCTCTGCCCCTGGGCCGCCTTGTCGATGATGATCTTGTTGCTGTTCTTCAGGATCTCTTCCATCGTTTCGAGATAGAGCCGCTGGAGCGTGACGTCCTGCGCCACCTTGTAGGCGCGGTAGACCGAGTCGAAGCGGTCGGCGTCGCCCTTCGAGCGGGCGATGATCTCCTGGCGATAGGCTTCCGCTTCCTGCTTGATGCGCACCGCATCGCCGCGCGCGCGCGGTATGATGTCGTTGCGATAGGCTTCCGCCTCGTTGCGCAGCCGCTCCTTGTCGGCGAGGGCGCGCTGCACGTCGCGGAACGATTCGATCACCGGGGCCGGCGGATCCACCTTGGCCATCTGCACCTGGGTGACGAGGATCCCGGCGCCATAGGAATCGAGGATGCGCTGCAGCAGCTTCTGGGTGTCGCTTTCGATCTTGCCGCGTCCTTCGGCGAGCGCCCGGGCGATCTCGGTCTCGCCGACGATCTCGCGCATCGCGCTCTCGGCGGCCGATTTCACGGTCGCTTCCGGCGCGCGGATGTTGAACAGGTAGGCCTTGGCGTCCTTGATGACCCAAAACACCGTGAAGTTGATGTCGACGATGTTCTCATCGCCGGTCAGCATCAGCGCTTCTTCCGGAAGCTGGCGGCTCGCCGTCCGCCCGGCGTCGTTCGCGCGGTAGCCGATTTCGGTGCGGTTGATATAGGTGACGCTGGGCCGCAGCACGCTTTCGATCGGCGCCGGGAGGTGGTAGTTGAGGCCCTGTTGGGTGAGCCCCTTATAGGCGCCGAAGCGCAGCACCACCCCGACCTCGTCGGGCAGCACCCGGTAGAACCCGCTGACGACCCACAGCACGAAGATCACGATCAGCCCGATCGCGACGCCGGTGCCGATATTGAAGCCGCCGGGAAAGGCGCGGCGGAAGCGGTCCTGACTGCGCCGCAGGAGTTCTTCGAGATTGGGCGGCTGCGGCCCGCGCGGGCCATTGGGTCCCGGGGAACCCCGGCCGCCGCCCCAGGGACCGCCGCCACCGCCGTGGCCGCCACCGCTACCCCCGCCGCCGCGAGGCCCGGTGCCCCACGGATCACCGCCCTCACTATGCCAGATCATCGCCTCGACCCTTTCCGCGGAGGCGCTGGGACCGCGTTGTCGCGTGTCATGCGGCTGCGACACAGCCGGCGCCGGAAATATGCCCGATAGAGGGCGCGCGGGGCGGGAGTTGTCAAGTGCCGGAGCCGGGCCCAAATGCGGTCACTTCTGCCCCCGTCGCACGAGAGCATGAAATGGCCGTTACCGAGAGACAGATCCTCGCCGCGCTCGCCGCCGTGCGCGATCCCGACAAGGGCGGGGACATCGTTTCCCTCGGGATGGTGTCCGGCGTCGTCGTGCGCGACGGCAATGTCGGCTTTGCGATCGAGGTCGAGCCCGAGCGCGGCCCCCGCCTCGAGCCCCTGCGCAAGGCCGCCGAAGCGGCGATCGAGGCCCTGCCCGGGGTGCTCTCGGTGACTGCCGTGCTGACCGCCGAGGCGAGGCCGCCCCAGGGGCGAACCGGTGCCCCGGCTCGCCCTGCCCCACACGCACACGGCGCGCCGGCACAGCCCTCCGCCGCCGGGAAAAACGCGCTCGCCCCCGGGGTCCGGGCGATCGTCGCGGTCGCCTCGGGCAAGGGCGGGGTCGGCAAATCGACGGTCGCCGCCAACCTCGCGCTGGCGATGAAGGCGAACGGGCTCAGGGTCGGGGTGCTCGACGCCGACATCTACGGCCCCTCGATGCCGCGCATGCTGGGGATTTCCGGGCGCCCCACCTCGGCCGACGGCAAGATCCTGAGGCCGATGGAGAATTATGGCGTCAAGTGCATGTCGATCGGCTTCCTCGTACCCGAGGACACCCCGATGATCTGGCGCGGGCCCATGGTGATGAGCGCCCTCAAACAGATGCTGGGCGAGGTTGCCTGGGGCGAACTCGACATCATGATCGTCGACATGCCGCCCGGCACCGGCGACGCGCAGTTGACGATGGCCCAGCAGGTGGCGCTGGCCGGCGCGGTCATCGTCTCGACCCCGCAGGACATCGCCCTGATCGATGCGAGGAAGGGGCTCAACATGTTCAAGAAGGTCGATGTGCCGGTGCTCGGCATCATCGAGAACATGAGCTATTTCCTGTGCCCGCACTGTGGCGAGCGCAGCGACATCTTCAGCCACGGCGGGGCGCGCCGCGAAGCCGAGCGCCTCGGCACCGATTTCCTCGGCGAAATCCCCCTCGACATGGCGATCCGCGAAACCTCCGACGACGGCCGCCCGATCACCGTCTCGCAGCCCAATTCCCCCTACGCCCAAACCTTCCGCGCCATCGCCGCGCGGGTGTGGGAAAAAGTCTCCGGCGACGCCCCGGCCCGGAGAGCGGGGCCGCGGATCGTGGTGGAGTAGGCGAGAGCGAGGCGAGGGCGTTTGGTCAGGCGCGCGCCTGCACCACCCAGAATGCCGCCGGCAAGGCTACCCCTTGCGGCGTGACAAAGCCCTGAAAGAACGCCGCAAGGGCGGAACGCACCGCCTCGTGCCGCTCCGGCGCCAGACCCGGCAAGATCCGTGTCAGCGGCCCGAACAACAGGGCGAAATCTGCCGCCTCTGCGGCTCCCCCGGAGCCGGCGAGTTGATACTCCAGGTCAACCTTTGTCAGCGAAACCTCGCGAAATCCGGCGTCCCCGATTATCCGCCGCACGCGGGCCGGATCGCCCCACGAGAACATGCCCGGCTCGTCCGGTCCGGGAGAAGGCATCGGCGGCAGAAGGTGGCGCACCGCTGCAAGCGGCGCATTGGGCCAGGGATTTTCGTCGGCCGGGCGGAACACCGCCAGCGCCAAGCGGCCGGCCGGCTTCATCGCCCGATGCACATTGGCCAACGCTGCCGTCGGGTCGCCGAAGAACATGACGCCGAGCCGCGAGAACGCAAGATCAAAGCTTTCCGGCGCGAACGGATGGTTCGAAACATCGGCGCATATCGCCTCGGCATGGCGCAGCCCGGCGGCGGCGATGCGTTCGCCAGCCCGCGCAATGGATTGCGCCGAGATGTCGGCGCCCAGAACATGACCGTTCGACCCTACGCGTGCCGCCAGTTCCAGGACCGTGGTGCCCGCACCGCAGCCGATATCGAGCGCGCGCTCACCCGGTCGAGGCGCGGCAAGGGCCAGAGCCGCCTTTGCCAAACCGGCCAGCGCACGGTCCTGCCGCTCGTGCTGCTCGGCCCACGGCCGCGTCGCGGGGCTGTTCCAGAATTCGGCTCCTCCCCCATAAAGCGAGCGGGTGTGTTGCTCTGCCATCGTTTTCCTCCCCGAAATGATCCTGCGCAGCTTACCAGCCTCCGACAACATACTTGGGCCGACGCGCGCCGCCGTCCGATCAGCGGTCCTCGGGCTTGACGCCGCGCACACCCCGCGCGAATTCGGCGAGTTCGGCGCGGTCGTATTTTAGTTGGACCCGTTTTGTCGATGCGGGCTGCCTGCCGAGGCTCACCCCCGGGCGGCGCTCGGTTCTCGGGCGGATCGGGCGGGGGACGAAGCCGCCGCCGCAATTGGGGCAGACGTTAAGGAGGATTTGCTCGACGCAATCGGCGCAGAACGTGCACTCATAGCTGCAGATCCGCGCGTCGGCCGCGTCCGGCGGCAGGTCCTTGTCGCAATATTCGCAATTGGGCCTGAGTTCCAGCATGGCCGCCGCGGTCTCCGTCAGCCCGCATCCATGATCGCGACGACGTCCGCGGCGAAGATCATCTCCTCCTGGCCGATGAGGGCGGGGTCGCGGGGCGAGGTCAGGTAGCGCGCGAACAGCCAGACGCCGTCGGCCGGGTTCGACACCACCTCCGCCGCGGCGCCATCGCTCAAGATGATGCGGGTGCCCGGCGCCAGCGCGCGGACATTGATCGGATCGCTCATCTCCCATCACCGTCATGACCGGGCTTGACCCGGTCATCCACAGAGGCGCCCCTAGAGAAGACGTGGATAGCCGGGAC
>DATCQF010000767.1:0-1545 GCA_036569735.1 Allostellaceae bacterium
CACACCCCAAACGATCACTGTGTACGCTTCGCCGCGGTCGTCACCTTCCACGACGCAACACTCGTTACCGGGCGGGCGCTACCCCTTTCCCGGACCGGACTTTCACCGGTTGGACCGCGCCAGCTTCGCCTGGCGCACCGCGAAGCCTTGACACCCGCCACCGCCTCATTGCACCACGCGCCTGGCGGAGGACCTCGCTACCGGCGTCGCATCGCCGTCGCCCCGGCGCCTCCGAAGGACCGGTCCAGCCGCCGACCGTGCCGAAATCGCCGCCTCGGCGTCACCCGCCCGCCCATTTTCGGCGAACAGGGTTTCCAGTTCGACGCGGGTCGCTTCGTCCAAGGCGTCCCCTATCGATCTCGCCACGCGGCGATCGTTTCCGCACGGTCTCCGTTATTTGTGCTGGTGCTACACCCGCGGCAACGGCGCAAGGCGGTTTTCAGCAGACGATTACTCTTACTGCGTCATAACGATGGGTGAGATGGGGGTCTGCGCGGCGCGTTGCAGCACGGACATCGGTCGAGGCTTCTGGCAAGGGCGACGGTGAGGCGGCGGCGCAGGGTCGCGATCGAGTTCGGTATATGGCGCTCGGGCCGGATCGGCGGCGCCGCTGGGTCGATAACGATCGGGAATGGCAGATTGCGACAGCTTCGGGGCGGCACCTGGTCCTGAGGGGGGAATCGTCTCCCGCTCGGAGACCAGAAAGCCGTAGGCGGCGATACACAGTGTGGCGTGATGGTGGAAGCCGCGCCAGCCGCGCCCCTCGTAATGGCCAAGGCCGAGTTCCTGCTTGAGTTCCTGGTAATCGCGCTCGATCCGCCAGCGCAGTTTGGTCAGATCGACCAGTCGCTCGAAGGAGATATTGTCGGGAAGGTTGGCGAACCAATATTTGGTCGGCTCCCTCTCGCCCGGCGGCCATTCGATCAGCAGCCATTCCTCGCCACGCCGTTCGGCCAAGGCTTCGTCGCGATGGGCGGCGCGCACCCGTACCCTGGCAAAACGCGAGGTCAGCCAATCCGCCGATCCCTCGCGCCAAGTGATCGTCTGCCACGCCTCCTGCGGAAGGCCGAGCGCGAGCGCCTTGGCCTGCACCGGCTGGTGCTCAGGGTCACGGCGGGTCCGGCTGGGTGGTCGGCCCCGGCCAGTGGACAAGCCGGGCCAGGGTTTCGCCGGCAGCGGCGCCACCCCGGGCGGCCAGGCCGTGGCATGCGGCTGGATGCCGGCGACATAATTGAGGCCGAGCGCGGCGATCTCGGTACGCAGCCGGGTGTCGCTGCCGTAGCCGGCATCCATCAGCACGACGCCCGGCGGGACACCGGCGGCCCGCGCGGCGCGGATCTGCGATAGCGCGATGTCGGGCTTGCTGGCAAACCCGGTCGCTTCCGGCACCCCGGCCCGGGCCCGG
The DNA here is from genome assembly GCA_036569735.1 of Allostellaceae bacterium. Lineage (GTDB taxonomy): Bacteria > Pseudomonadota > Alphaproteobacteria > ATCC43930 > CGMCC-115725 > DATARH01. The sequence continues at coordinate 1,406 of DATCQF010000767.1, forward strand.
CGCGCCGCATCGGCGGTCCACTCCAGAGGCAGATACAGCCGGTAGGCGATCGGCAAGCTAGCCGAGTGGTTGGCGATCGACAGGGTGACCGCCACCTGGCAATTGTCCTGCTTGCCGAGCTGGCCGCAATACTGCCGCGC
>DATCQF010000768.1:0-9260 GCA_036569735.1 Allostellaceae bacterium
GGGTTCCCCGGTGACGCTGATCGGTCCGCCGGCGGCCTGCGCGATCATGTCGAAGGCGAGCCCCGCCTCGTGCGGGCTGCCGGTGCCAAACCCCTTGATCTGGCAATAAATGATGCGCGGGTTGATCTTCTTGACCGATTCGTAGTCGAGCCCCAAACGCTCGATCGTGCCGGGCGCCATGTTTTCGACCGTGACATCGGCCTTCTTCAGCATCTCCTTGACGATCTCGAGCCCCTTCGGCGATTTCAGGTTCAGCGTTATCGACTTCTTGTTGACGTTGAACTGGTGGAAATACCAGGGGTCGTCATCGGGCTTGCCGGGGCGCAAGCGCCGGCCGGGGTCGCCGCGTCCCGGGTTCTCGATCTTGACCACCTCGGCGCCAAACCAGGCGAGGACTTCGGTCGAGGTCGTACCCGCCTCGAACTGGGTGAAATCCACCACCTTGACGCCCTGCAGAAAGTTGAGGTCCTGGGTCATGTCGCTCATTGTGGTCTCCTCCCGAACGATCCGATTACTGAGGCATAGCGTGCGCTTTCTCGCGCGATGCTGCAATGCCCCGACCTACCCGCACAAAACAAAAAGCATTCCCGGCTAAAGCCGGGATCCACCCGTCCGCGCCGGAATAGCGGGGAAGTGGATCCCGGCTTTCGCCGGGAATGCATTGCTTGGGTGGCGTGTGAAAAGCCCCGGCCGTTACCGACCGGGGCTTCCCGCCTCGGGGACGGCGTCGGACGCGCCGCCGCAGGGTGTTAGCCGCTATTCGGCCGCCTACTTTGCCGGCTGCAGGTCGTAGCGGTCCATGGCGAGTTCGATCGCCTCGTCCCAGCCCTTCTGGCGGACGTCGAAATGTACTTCGTCCGGGCCGAGGTATTTCAGGTTGACGCCGACCATCTCGCCCTGGCCGGGTGGCCGGGGCTCACGGTGCTCCATCGGCACCGGCTTTACGCCCGCTTCCTTCAGGGCCTTCTCGGTAGCCGCGAGGTCGTCGACCTGGAAGCCGATGTGGTGGATGCCGCGCAGGTCGGAGGTTTGTCCCGGCCCGAGCTTCGGCGCGTCGCCCGTGCCATACTTCAGAATGGCGAAATAGATATAGCCGTCGCTGAGCCAGACGCCCTTCTCGCCGGTATCGGTGGGACGACGATAGAGCTCGGTCAGGCCGAACTGCTCTTTGTAGAATTCCGCGGTCTTGACCGGATCATCGGTCACCAGAGCGATATGCTTGATGCGAGCCATCCGTTCCTCCCTCAGAGCGCGCTCACCAAAAGCGCGGATGATGTTGTGTAGGATGCCGCTGCGCCGAGCGTCAAGCGGCCATCCCAAAGCAAAGCGCCGCCGCCGGTTTATCGCCCCTTCGGCGGGTGGGCGCGGACGAATTCCTCGTTGACCTCGGCGCCCCAACCGGGGCCGGTCGGCAAGAGGAGTTCGCCGTTCTCGATGACCGGCGGCCGGGTGACGATCTCGTCCTTCCAGATCACGTCGTCGATGTCGATCTCCATGATCTTGAAGTTGGGGACCGCCGCGGAAAAATGCGCGCTGATCAGGCTGCCGAGGTGGCCGTTGAAATTGTGCGGCGCGACATTGACCTCGTAGGTGTCAGCCATGGCGGCGATCTTGACGCTTTCGAGGATGCCGTTCCACGCCACGTCGATGATCGCGTAATCGACCGCCTGATGCTCGAAATAGGGCCGGAACTGGCGTCGCCCGTAGAGCGACTCGCAGGATGAGATCGGCGTCCGGGCCGAGCGCCGGACCAGCGCGAGGCCAGCCGGGTCGTAGAGGTCGATCTCGAGCCAGGCGAGGTCCAAGGGCTCCAGTGCCCGGGCCAGCTTTACATACCCGTCGATCTTGTAATTGAAGTTGGTGTCGAGAAAGAGCCCGACCTCCGGCCCGGCCCCCTCGCGGAATGCGGCCAGCTGATTGTAGGCGGCATCGACGACCGCCTTTGAGATGTTGAGCTCGGGATAGCCCGGCGCCGCGTTGGTGCCGGGACCGTGGATGTAGGGTTTGGGGCCGTCGAAGCGGATGATGTTGGTCTTGAGGCCCTTGAAACCCTTCTTTTTGACTTCGGCGCCGAGCCGGACGATGTCGTCCAACGAGCGCACCGGGTCGACCCCGGCCCATTCCCGGATCTTGTCGGCGTGGCGCGCCCGGTAGGTCCCGCAATGCGACCAGTAGAGCAGCAGCCGGTCGCGGATCGGGCCGCCGAGCAGCTCGTAGACCGGGACGCCCAAGGCCCTCGCCTTGATGTCGACCAGCGCATTCTCGATGGCACCGATCGCCTGGGCGTTGAGCCCGCCCGCCGCCTGCCGGGTCGCCGCGTAAAGAAGCGCCGAGATGCGCTCCACCGGCCGCGGGTCCTGGCCGACGAGGCGCTCGCCGAGTTTCTCGATGACGCCGCTGAGGCCCTGCGCGCCATAGCCCTCCATGTATTCCGACCAGCCGACCAGCCCCTCGTCGGTGGTGATTTTCAGAAACGAATTGACCCGCCAGCCGGCGTCGCAGTGCAGATTTTCGATCTTGGTGATTTTCATCGGAATCTCCTCATCCGCGCGCGGCTATCTCGCCGAGCACCGGTTCGAGATAGGACAGAAACACGTCAGGGTTCTCGCTCATCGGGAAATGGCCGAGCTCCTTCATGATCGTGACTTGCGCACCGGGGACCGCACGCGCCACCGCCAGCGTGTCTTCCGGGGTGCACGAATAATCGTATTCCCCGGTCAACAGATAGAGCGCGCACCGCGCGGTATCGATGCGGCCCAGCTCACCGCGAACATCGCCGTCGATGCCGTAGAAATAGAGGTCGCCCTTGAAGACGCCGGGCCCTCCTTGCATGTAGTGCCACAGGGTCTCCCAGCGCTCGGATGCCGGTGACTGCGGTGCCATGAGGCCCGACACGACACCGGCCGCGACCTCGCCGCCATGCACATCGGGGCGATGCAACCAGCTCGTGTCGTAGTAGGGATCGACATGGGCCGAGCTTTCGAGCCCGATCAGCGCACGGAACGCGCGGGGGTGGCGCAGCGCCAGGTGGAGCACAACCCGGCCGCCGATCGAGCAGCCCATGACGACCGGCCGCTCGAGCCCGAGCGCGGCGATAAACGCCATGACGATGCCGGTATAGGAATCCGCGGTCAGCCGGTATTCCTCGCGTTCCCAGCCCGCGGGCGGCGACGATTTGCCGTGCCACGGCAGGTCGAAGGCGATCACCCGGAACCGGCCGGTGACCGCGGCGGCGTTCAAGAGGCCGCGATACTGCCGCGTGTCCGAGCCGGCGGTGTGCAGGCAAACCAGCGGGATGCCTTCTCCAGCGGTCTCGAAATAGACCCGGTAATGACGGCCCGCGTCATCGAGGTGAAGGTAGCGCCCGACAATCGGCTCGATTGCGGCCGCGTGCCCTACCGCAGGCATCGGAACAGCTCCTTGAAATATAGCAGATGCGACATCAGCGGATGGAGGTCGCCGGTGACAAGCAGCTCCCCGCGCTTCACAAAGGCGAAGATATCGTGGTCGCCCGGCGGCGGAGCGGCGGCCAAAAAGCGCTGCCAGATTGCGGCATCGCCCGATATCGCAAAATCGGCCGACGGGGTGACAAACGGGCCCTGCCGCAATTCGATGATATTTCCGTCGAGAATGCGCAGCAGAAACACCGCGTCGCCGATATTCAGCTGGCAAATCGTATCCAAATAACGGCCGCGCCGCAGCAGCCCGGGATCACGGCCGACCAACTCCGCCAAGCCGGCGATCCGCGCCGCAACCCCGCCGCGATGGTCCGCATCGATGGTGCCGGTCATGGACCCTCCGTGATTTGACGCATCATGCCCCCACCGCGCGCCGTGGCTCAACACACTTGACTTTCACGTGATCAATGCACAATTCGACTAGTCGAATCGACCAATCAACATTGTGGGACAAACGGCAATGCAGGGTCATCGCAAGGGCTTCCGCGAAGACGCCGTCGCCTTTCGACCCGATGAGTCCGGTCAACCGTTGCACGAAGTGCAAGCTTCGGAGGCCAAGACCCATCTGCCACAATTACTCGACGAGGTCGAGCGCGGGGCAACCATCGTGATCACGCGCCATGGCCGGCGCATCGCCCGGCTGGTTCCGGAGGCGCAACGCCGGCAGCAGGAGATCGACGCGGCGATCGACAACATCAAGGCATTGGGGAAGGAGATTCGCGACCAGCACGGCGCGATGACAATTGAGGAAATCCTGTCGCTTCGTCACGAGGGCCACAAATACTGATGCCGTTCGTCCTCGACGCGTCGATCGTGCACGATTGGGCTTTCGACGAGCTACACCCGACAGCCAACGTGGTGCGAGAACGACTCCGCACTGAATCGGCGGCCGCGCCAAGCCTATGGTGGTTCGAGGTTCGCAATGGGCTCGTCGTGGCAGAGCGCCGCGGGCGGGTAACGGAACAGCAAACGGCGCAGTTTCTGCGCGAAATTTTGCGCTTGCCGATCACCTTAGACAGTTCGCCCAATGAAGCCAACGTCTTGGCTCTCGCCCGCCGTCACCGCCTGACAGTGTACGATGCCGCGTATCTCGAACTCTCGGTCAGGGAAGACTTGCCTCTGGCCACCCTCGACGCGGCTCTTATACGTGCGGCTCGGGCCGAAACGGTGTCGCTGATCGGTGCTAACGGGGATTGACTTAGCGCCGCCGTTTAGGCGTTCCGCATCGCCACCGCGCTTGCCAAATGCGCCGGTTCGCCTTACCTACCTCAGCACGTAACCCTCACGCAGGGCTGCGGCGCCCATGCATGGGCGACCGCTCCGGTGTCGGCGGAAGCCGATCTTCTCCTGCGGCGGCATAACCGGAAAGGAACGAGACATGGCATTGCCTGAATTCACGATGCGCCAGCTGCTCGAAGCGGGCGTCCATTTCGGCCACCACACGCGGCGCTGGAACCCCAAGATGTCGCCCTACATCTTCGGCATCCGCAACGGCATCCACATCATTGATCTCGAACAGACCGTGCCGCTGTTGCGCCAGGGGATCGAGGCGATCCGCGAGGTCGTCGCCGGCGGCGGCCGGGTGCTGATCGTCGGCACCAAGCGCCAGGCGCAGGACGCGGTCGCCGACGCCGCCAAACGCTGCGGCCAGTATTATGTGAATTACCGCTGGCTCGGCGGGATGCTGACCAACTTCAAGACGATCTCGCAGTCGATCAAGCGCCTGCGCGAGCTCGACGAGCGCATCACCACCGAAGAGAGCGGGTTGACCAAGCGCGAGCTATTGGAGCTGACGCGCGACCGCGACAAGCTCGAACGCGCCCTCGGCGGGATCAAGGAGATGGGCGGCCTCCCGGACATCCTCTTCGTGATCGACACCAACAAGGAGGCGATCGCCGTCGCCGAGGCCAATACGCTGCACATCCCGGTCGTCGCGATCCTCGATTCGAACTCGTCGCCGGACGGGATCGCCTATCCGATCCCGGGCAACGACGACGCGATGCGCGCGGTTCATCTCTATTCCGAACTGGTCGCGAGCTCGGTCCTCGACGGGCTGCAGGCTGAGCTGAGCGCGTCGGGCGTCGACATCGGCGCGCGCGCCCAGCTTCCGGCCGAGCTCGCGGACGAGATCGAGGGCGCGGACGAGCCGATCGCCGAATTGGGCCTCGCCGACGCCGCTGCAACCGAGACGGCGGACGCCGAGGCACCGCCGTCGGTAAACTGATCGGCGCGCGACGGGGATCGGCGCGCGACGGGTATTTGAGAGGATCACGGAATGGCCGAGGTTAGTGCGGCGCTGGTCAAGCAATTGCGCGACAAGACCGGCGCCGGGATGATGGATTGCAAGCGCGCGCTCGGCGACACCGGCGGCGACATCGAGGCCGCGGTCGACTGGCTGCGCACGAAGGGGCTCGCCGCCGCTGCGAAAAAATCCGGGCGGGTCGCCGCGGAAGGGCTCGTCGGGGTCGCGACGCGGGGCCTCGCGGGCGCCGTGGTCGAAGTCAATTCCGAGACCGATTTCGTCGCGCGCAACGAGCTGTTCCAGGCTTTCGTGCGGGCCGTCGGCGTGCTCGCGGTCGGTGCGAGCGGCGATGTCGACGCGCTGAGGGAGGCCCCCTATCCCGGGACCGGCCGCACGGTGGCGGGCGAACTGACCGAACTGGTCGCGCGGATCGGCGAAAATCTCGTGTTGCGCCGCGCGCGGCGCCTTGCCGTCAAGGCCGGGGTCGTCGCCTCCTACGTTCATAATTCGCTGGCGCCGGGCCTCGGCAAGATCGGCGTCCTGGTCGCGCTCGAATCGGATGCCGCGGAGGGGGCGCTCACCGCGCTCGGCCGTCAGCTGGCGATGCATGTCGCGGCGGCCAGCCCGCTCTACCTCGATATCGCCGCGGTGCCGGCTGCCGCGCTCGACCGCGAGCGCGCCGTCTTGCGCGAACAGGCCCAGGTCACCGGCAAGACCGAGGCGATCGTCGAGCGCATGGTCGAGGGCCGGCTGCGCAAATTCTACGAAGAGTGCGTGCTGCTCGAGCAGGTCTTTGTGATCGACGGCGAGAGCCGCGTCGGCAAAATCGTCGAAGCCGCCGCCAAGGAGGCCGGCGCGCCGATCCGGATTACCGGATTTGTTTGCTTCGCACTCGGCGAGGGGGTCGAGAAACCACCCTCCGATTTTGCCGCCGAGGTTGGCGCCCAGCTCAAGAACTGAACCGGGCGGGCGGTTCGCGCATATTTAACCTTGTCATCCCGGCGCAGGCCGGGACCCACTAATCCGCACCCGCGACGGTTGGAAAGTGGATCCCGGCCTGCGCCGGGATGACAGCCTCAAGTTGATCGCCGACGCGAAATCCGTTGGCCCCGCCGCGTGCGGTTTGGTGTAGTCTTGGGGGAGCCGCAGGACGGGTATCTCAGCCGGATGGGCGCCCTTTGCATGCCAGCCGATCTCAAATCCGATCTCAAATACCGGCGCGTCCTTCTCAAGGTGTCGGGCGAGGCGCTGATGGGCGAGCGCGACTACGGGCTCGACCCGGCGATGATCGCGCGCATCGCCGGCGAAGTCGAATCGGTCCATGATCTGGGAGTCGAGCTGTGCCTGGTGATCGGCGGCGGCAACATCTTCCGCGGGCTGTCGGGCGCGGCGGTCGGCATGGAGCGTGCCTCGGCCGACTACATGGGCATGCTCGCGACCGTGATTAATTCCCTGGCGATGCAAAACGAACTCGAGCGCCGCGGCGTCACCACAAGGGTGCAGTCGGCGATTTCGATGCAGTCGGTGTGCGAGCCCTATATCCGGCGCCGGGCGATCCGCCATCTGGAAAAGGGCCGGGTCGTCATCTTCGGCGCCGGGACCGGCAACCCGTTCTTCACCACCGACACGGCGGCGGCCCTGCGCGCCTCGGAAATGGGGTGCGACGCCCTCCTCAAGGCGACCAAGGTCGATGGCGTCTACGATGCCGACCCGCATCGGGTGCCGGGGGCGCACCGCTTCGAACGGCTCGATTATCGCGAGGTCTTGGCGCGCGACCTCGAGGTGATGGATGCCTCGGCGATCTCGCTGGCACGGGAAAACCGCATCCCGATCCTGGTCTTCTCGATTTTCGAGAATGGCGGGTTCGCGCAGGTCGTACAGGGAAAAGGGCTCTACACGATCATCGAGGACATGTCATAACCCGCACCCTACCCTCCCCTGCAAGCGGCGGAGGGTAGGGCGCGGGCAGGGAAGCAAGAAGCGCGAGGGACGCCATGGCGCAAGCTGTATCGCAGGACGAATTGCTGAAGGACCTGCGCCGCCGGATGGACGGCGCGATCGAGGTGGTGCGCAAGGAGTTTGGCGGGCTGCGCACCGGCCGGGCCTCGTCGGGCCTCCTGGAGCCGGTCACCGTCGCCGCCTACGGCAACACGGTGCCGCTCAATCAGGTGGCCAGCATCACCGTGCCGGAGCCGCGAATGATCACCGTCCAGGTGTGGGACCGGGGCCTCGCCAAGGCGGTCGACCGGGCGATCCGCGAAGCCGGGCTCGGCCTCAACCCGCAGACCGAGGGGCAGGTCATCCGGGTGCCGATCCCCGAACTCAACGAGGAGCGGCGCCGCGAACTGACCCGCGTCGCGGCCAAATACGCCGAGGATGCGCGGGTCGCGGTGCGCCATGTGCGGCGCGACGGGATCGAGGTGCTGCGCCGCCTCGAAAAGGACGGCGACATCTCGCAGGATGAGCAGCGCAAGCTGCAGAGCGACATCCAGCACATGACCGACGACCACATCAAGCGCATCGACGAGACGCTGGCGCAAAAAGACAAGGAAATCCTGCAGGTCTGATGAGTGTCGCCCTCCCCCCGCCGCGCCCCTTGCCGCGGCATATTGCGATCATCATGGATGGCAACGGCCGCTGGGCCGAGGCGCGTGGCCTGCCGCGCATCGCCGGCCACCGGCGCGGGGCGGAAGCGGTCCGGCGTACGTTGACGGCGGCGGGCGAACTCGGCATTCCCTATCTGACCCTGTTCGGCTTCTCGTCGGAAAACTGGAAGCGGCCGCTCGACGAAGTCGATGATCTGATGGGGCTGTTGCGCCATTACCTGCGCGGCGAGATCGCCGAATTGCACAACAAAGGCGTGCGCCTCAGGGTGATCGGCGAGACCGGCCGGCTGTCCTCCGATATCGTCACGCTGATCGACAATGCCGAGAGGCTGACCCGCGCCAACCAGGGGGTCAATCTGACGATCGCGCTGTCCTATGGCGGGCGCGCCGAGATCGTCGCCGCGGCGCGGGCGATCGCCGCCAAGGTGGCAGAGGGGCGCCTCGCCGTCGAGGCGGTCGACGAGGCATTGATCGCGGCTCACCTGTTCACCGCCGACCTGCCCGACCCCGATCTGTTGATCCGCACCAGCGGCGAGCAGCGCCTCAGCAATTTCCTCCTGTGGCAATGCGCCTACGCCGAACTGGTCTTTACCAAGACGCTGTGGCCGGATTTCGGACGCGGCGATCTCGAACAAGCGATCGCCGATTATTGCTGCCGCGAGCGCCGCTACGGTACCTCTGTTGGCTCCCGCTGACCGGGGCCCCCGGGACTCCCCGGCCCCTCCGGGCTCGCTCAGGCTGCGCATTCTCTCCGCGCTCGTCCTGGCGCCGATCGCCATCGCCGCCGCGTGGTTCGGCTCGCCGTGGCTGGCGATCGTCGCCGCGATCGCCGGCGCGGTGATGGCGTGGGAATGGGCTGGCCTGTGCCGCGCCGGCGGTGTCGGGCGGGTTGGGGCGAATGGGGTGGGGGCGAACGGGCCCGGGGCGAGCGGGACCGGGGCGAGCGGGGGGGGA
>DATCQF010000769.1:0-3167 GCA_036569735.1 Allostellaceae bacterium
GTATTGGCCTATGTGGTGCTCGGCCCGGCGCACTACACGACCGAGATTTCCTGGCTGCACGATCGCAATTTTTTCCTGCCGCAGCGCAATCATGTGGTGTGGCTGGCGCTGATCGCGCTGGGCGCGGCGCTGATCGACAACGCCTCATGGTTCGGGTTTCTGATGTGGGGCGCGCTGGTGCTGGGGGCGCTCCTCACCGCCACAAGGAGCGCCGCGCAAGGCATCCTCTTACTGGTCGGCGCGATCGGGCTGACCGCGATCATGGTTGCGCGCTGGCCGGCGCTGGCGGTGCTCGGGGTCCTGCTGACGACCTTGATCCACGTATCGGTGTTTACGCTGATCTTCATGGTGCTGGGCGCATGGCGGGCGCACAGCGTTTTCCAGGCGGCCCTGGTCGGGGTCTACCTCGCGGGCATCGCCCTCATACTTGCCGTTCCGCCGTTGGGCGTGACGGTGATCCCCCAATTCGCCCCGGTCGCGCGCGACTATTTCGGCACTGTGCCGCTGGCGCTCGGCGCGTTGTCAGGCGCGCCGGGCCTGCGCCTCGACCCGCGGCTGACCGGCCTATTGTCTTTCGTCTACACCTACCACTACCTGAACTGGTTCATCAAAGCCGAGATCATCAACTGGGCCGACATCCCGCGCCGCCGCTGGCTTTTGGTGGGCTGTGTGAGCGCCGCGTCGACGGGGCTTTACTTCTACGATTATGCGCTCGGGTTCAGCGTTCTGCTCGCCTTGAGCCTCCTCCACGTCGTGCTCGAATTTCCGCTCAACGCGCTTGCCGCCCGTCAGCTCGGCGAAATGCTCGGCCGCGCTCTGATGCCCAGGACCCCGCCCCGCCAGGCGCCGGCCGGCCGCGTTCCAGGCCGGCGCGGCGGGAGACGCTGAGGCCGCGCGGGTAACCCCAGCTCAGCCGCCTTCGAGCTTGGGGATGAAGAAGACCTCGCAGCCCTGGCGGATCGGCTGGTAGTAGGCGACCTCGTGGATTTCGCCGTCGATCGCGACGGTGGTTTCCTCCTCCAGGTGCTCGCCGAGCCCGGGATAGAGCCCGTCCAGCGTCTTGATCACGTCGCGCAAGGTCTTCGCCTCGACCTCGAACTCCCGCACGCCGCCGGTGTAGCGCCGGCTGAAGCCGCTCGACAGAACGACGCGCGCGGGAGTGACCGCCATCGGGCTCACGCCCGGGCTATGCCTCGGGGCCCTGGGCGAGGGCGGCGAGCACCTTGGGCGGCGACATCGGCAATTCGGTCATGCGCCGGTGGATCGCGTTCTCGATCGCATTGGCGATCGCGGCCATCGGCGGCACGATATTGACTTCGCCGACCCCCTTGGCGCCGAACGGATGGGCCGGGTTCGGCACCTCGACCAGCACCACGTCGATCATCGGCACGTCGGAGCACACCGGGCACCGGTAGTCGAGGAACCCCGCGTTGTCGAGGTGTCCCTTCGCGTCGTAGATGTACTCCTCGTTGAGCGCCCAGCCGATGCCCTGGGTGACGCCGCCCTGGATCTGCCCCTCGACATAGGAGGGATGGATCGCGCGGCCGACATCCTGGGCGGCGACAAAGCGCAGGACGGTGACCTTGCCGGTCTCGGGATCGACCTCGACATCGCAGAACTGGGTGGCAAAGCCGGGCGCCACCCCGCCGGCGTTGACCGAGGCAGCGGCCGTCAAGGGGCCGCCAGTGAGCGCCGACTTGCCGGCGATCTCCTTCAACGACATCGGCGCAAAATCGCCGACATTGGTGCTCGCGGGCTTGGCGTGGCCGTCCTCCCAGATGACGCCCTCGACATCGACGCCCCAGATCATCGCGGCGCGGGCGCGCAGATCGTCGACCAGCTTCTTGCAGGTGTTGACCACCGCCATGCCGGTCGCGAAGGTGACGCGCGAGCCGCCGGTCACATGGGTGTAGCCGATCGAGGCGGTGTCGGCGACGATCGCGCGCACCTGGCTGTAGTCGACCCCGAAGGTCTCGGCCGCCATCAGCGCCATCGAGGCGCGCGAACCCCCGATATCGGGGCTGCCGGTCGCGACCAGCACCGTGCCGTCGGCGTTGATCTGCACGCTGGCGCTCGATTCGCCGCCGCCGTTGAACCAATAGCCCGAGGCGACGCCGCGCCCCTGGTTCTTGCCCAAGGGCGCCTTCCACGCCGGATGGTTGAGCAGCGCCTCGACGGTTTCGAGATAGCCGCCATGGGCGAGCTTGGGTCCGTAGATCATCGTGGTGCCGGCGCCGGCCGCATTCTTGCGGCGCAGTTCCAAGGGGTCCATGCCGATCTTTTTCGCCAGCATGTCGATGACGCTCTCGACCGCGAAGGCCGAGATCGGCGAGCCGGGCGCGCGGTAGGCGGCCGATTTGGGCCGGTTGCACACGACGTCGTAGCCCACCGCATGGGCGTTCTCGATCGCGTAGGGGGCAAAGGCGCACAGGCACGCGTTCATCACCGGCGACCCCGGAAAGGCGCCGGCCTGGAACTTGAAGAGCCCCTCCGCAGCGGTGATCTTGCCGTCCTTGGTCACCCCCATCTTGACCTTCATCGACGCGCCGGAGGTGGGGCCGGTCGCCTTGAACACCTCGTCCCGGGTCATCGTGATCTTGACTGGGCGCCCGGTTTTTTTCGAGAGCAGCGCGGCGACCGGCTCGAGATATACGACGGTCTTGCCGCCGAACCCGCCGCCGATCTCGGCCGGGGTCACGCGTAAATCGCCGACATTCATGCCGAGCAGCTTCGCGGTCAGCGCGCGAACGACGAAATGGCCCTGGCTCGACGCCCAGATTTCGCCCTGGCCGTCGGCCTCGATGCGGGCGATCGTGGCGTGCGGCTCGATATAGCCCTGGTGCACCGCGGCGGTCTTGAACTCCTTCTCGATGACGAAATCGGCCTGGGCAAACCCGGCCGCGAGGTCGCCGATCTCGAATTCGAGCCGCTTCGACACATTGGAGGGTTTCGTCGGCGCCGGCTCGACCCCGCGCGTCATCATGTCCTCGAACAAAAGCGGCGCGTCGGGCTTCATCGCCTCGTCGACATCGATGACGTGCGGCAGCACCTCGTAGTCGACCTGGATCAGCCCGAGCGCCTCTTCGGCGGTGGCCGCGTCGGTCGCGGCGACGGCGGCGACGGCGTGCCCCTCGTAGAGCACCTTCTCGCGCGCCATGACGTTGCGC
>DATCQF010000770.1:0-5511 GCA_036569735.1 Allostellaceae bacterium
CTCCCGTGTTCATCAGGCCAACCGTGATCGGCACGAAAAAGAACGCCAAGTGTCTGATCAGAAACGATCCAGCCGCCTCGCGCGGCGACGAGGCACCACCTGCCGCGGACGCCGCCGAGGCCGCGGGGGTCGCGGATGCGCTGGACAGGCGGCTGGTGTTGAGACGGGTGGTTCCGGCCCGTTCGAGGGGGACCTCGGTTGTCGGTCCGGCGATCCGTCCGCCGAGCACGCCCTGCACGATCTGGCCGAGGCTCGCGGCCGTCGTGTTCTGCACCAGGTAGATGAACACGCTGCGCAACGGGTCGGCGCGGCCAGGCTGATCGAGATCGGCGACCCATTGGCGGATATGCACCAGGATCTTCGGATCCGCGGCAAAGGTGATCAGCGTATTGTTCGCCTCGATCGGGATCAGGATGATCGGGGGGTTGGGGCTCGCCGACGGTCCGGCGGACACGCTGAGTTCGTAGCCCTCCGCCCGCATGATGTCGGCCAGCTTGGCGGCCAGCTCGCGCGCGGCCCAATAGACCGGCGTGACGCGCAGGCTTTCGCGCCCGGCGAGCCGGGCCTGGTCGAGCACGCCGACTGCCTCGACCGCCGCACGAACATTCTCCGGCAGGCCGAACAACATGACCGCCGGTGTCTTGCCGACCGCGAATACCTTGACCTTCGCGCCGTAGGCATTGGTCAACCATGCGCTGATATCGGCGGCCGAGACCTGGTGCAGATCGACGATCTGGAAAACCGGGCGCAAGGCGACCGGGACTTCCGGCAAGGCACGGCTGCGGATCAGATCGGGCATCTGAGCCATCAAGGCGTCCTCGGGCGCGATATGAATCACGCTGCCGTCCCAGCCGACGCCGATGCCGTATCCGGCCAGAATATGCTCGGCCATCCGGAACAACTCTTCCGCGGGCAGCTGCCGGCCGGTGCGCAGGGTCAGGACATCGGTCCGGGTCGTGACGCGCTGGTCGATCTGGACCGTGAGGTTCAGGGTTTTCGAAAAGATCTCGTTGACGAACGCCGGCAGTGTCACCTGCTCCAAACTGAGCGCCTCGGCGATCGGTTTTACCGGGTGCGCGGCTGGCGCGATGCCAAATCCCTGTGGCAGGAACCCTCCACCCTGGCCGACCTGGCAACGACCGGTCCGATCGGCGGGCTCAACGTCAATACCGCATCGGCGAAAATACTCGCCGCGATGACCCTGATGGACGAACGAGCGGCTTCTCGCATCGTGGCCTCCCGGGCAGCTTCTCCGATCACCGATTTGCTCGACCTGCGCGCTTTGGGGGAAGGCGCCGGCGGGGAGGATCATCCCTTGGTGCTGCTCCCCGGCAACATAATCCGGCTGAAGCTCAGCGAACCCGGTGAGCCGCTGATGTACGTCGTGACGATCCGCCTGACGCCCCTCGGCAAGACGCCCTATCGCGTCGAATACGCGGTCAGGCTGCCCTTGGACGCCGTGGCGCGAGCCCTGACCGCGGCCGATCTGCCGAATTTTCCGAGCGATGGCGCCGCCCCTTGAATGCAGGAGGCATCGTGAGGCGTCGACTTTTCCTGTAACGCAGAGCAGTCCGGCCTCGGGAGACGCCTGTGCCCCCGGACAGATTGTCGCCGATACCGGCTTCATCTATGCCTGCACCGCCTCCGGCGCCTGGAAGCGCGCGGCGCTCACCGGGGGCTACTAGGATCGGCGTAGCCCGAGCCGGGATGATGACGGGGCCGCCGTTAGTTCAAGGCCGCTTCAGCCGGACATCCTCGACGGCTGTCCGCTGCACATCAGTAATAGTGCGCGCCGCCATTGACGTGGATCGTCTGGCCGGTGATGAAGCCGCCATCCTCGCTGACCAGGAAGAGGCAGGTCGCGGCGATCTCGTCGACCTTGCCTTGCCGGCCGAGCGGGACGCCGGCGGCGTTCGGCAGGCGACCGTGATACTACTCGGGATTGTCGCGCCGCGTGTCGATGCTGACCGGCGACACGACATTGACCCGGATGTTGTGCGGCGCGAATTCGGAGGCGAGCCCGCGCGCCATCCCGATCAGTCCCATCTTCGCCGCGGATAAATGCGTGCGGCCGCTGCCGCTGGCGGAAATCGAGCCGTCGCCGACGAAGAACAGAATGCGCCCGTAACGGTTCTCGACCATGGGCTCGATCAGCGCGCGCGTCAGGTAGAGCGCGCCGTCGAGAACCACGCTGCGGATCAACTCCCAATCCGCGTCGGTGGTTTCGGTGAACGGCTTGTGCGGCCGGATCGCGGCATTGTTTATGAGGATGTCGACCCGGCCGAACTCGGACAGCGCCTTGGCGGCCAGCGCCTCGACCTCGGCCTTTTTGCCGACGTCGGCGAGAACGGGGACGGCCTTGACCCCGAGATCGCGGGCCTCGCGCGCGACGGCCTCGGCCTCCTGTTGGTTGGAGCGCGCGTTGACCACGACATTGGCGCCCTCGCCGGCCAGCTTCAGCACCGTCGCGCGGCCGATATTGCGCCCTGATCCGGTGACCAGCGCGACCTTCCCCTCGAGCTTGCCCATGCCCTCATCTCTCCGACGATGTCCGAACCGGAACCCGCATTCCGGGCCGCATGTCGGTACAGTGTTTCAGAACCGCGCGCCGGCCGCTACTCTTTGGAGCAAACCAGGTGCGGCGGCTGGGATGGTGGTGCCGCTGATCGGCTATGTCGACCGCTTCTCGGGCCGCCCCGGCGAGCGCATCGTCATCAAGGTTTCCAGCCAGTTCGACGCTCCGTACCAGGCGGACATGGTGCGGATCGTCCATGCCGATGCCAACCCGGCCGGGCCAGCGGCGAGCGTACCGGCGAAGGGGCCGGACGCGGCCGCCGCGGCCACACGCCCTTCATCGTCGCGTCGAGACCTCCGGCGGCGGCCGGCCGCTGCACGCCCGCCTCCAGGTCGTGCGCGGGTTCCAAACCGGCGAAACCAAGCGGCTGTGCACCGGGATCGCGGCCGGAGCGACCGTCGTTAGCGCGGCAATACAGCGAAACCACTGACCGCCGTCGAGCAAAACGCGATCGGAATCGCAGCTTCATCCGGGGAATGCGGGATTAGGTCATAAACTCATAAAAGGGATTCCCAGGGGAATCGAGATGTGATTCAAGCTTCCCAACTGGGGGAGCTGGATGATGCGCGGATACGAGCTGACGGATTTCGAATGGGATGTCATCGCGCCGTTGCTGCCGAACAAGCCGCGCGGCGTGCCGCGGGTGGACGACCGGCGGGTGTTGAACGGGATTATCTGGGTGCTGCGGACGAGCGCGCCGTGGCGGGCTCTGCCGAAGGAGGAATTCGGCCCCTATACCACTTGCTACAACCGCTTTGTGCGGTGGCGCAAAGCCGGGGTTTGGGACCGCGTGATGGCCGCCGTCAGCCAGGCCTACGACGGCGATGTGCAGATGATCGACAGCACTTCGGTGCGCGTCCATCAGCATGCCGCCAACTCAAAAAAAGTCACCCGGATCGCTGTATGGACCGCTCGCGCGGCGGGCTGACGACGAAGATCCACGCGTTGACCGATGCCCATGGCCTGCCCTTGGAACTGGTCCTGACCCCTGGCCAGGCGGACGATTGCCCGGTCGCCGCCGGTCTGCTCGGGCATTTGCGCGAGGGCACCATCGGTGCTCGCCGACAAGGCCTATGACGCCGACTGGCTGCGCCGGCAGATCGAAGCCGCCGGTGCGGCGCCCAATATCCCGCCGATGGTCCATCGCCGCTGGAAACCCTGCTTCAGCCCGGTGCTCTACCGAGCTTCGCATTTGACAACATCCGAGTGCTACCGCGACTGTGAACAGAACTCAATGTAAGAAAATCGTAGCACACTGGGTCATGTTGTCAATCAGCGCGGACGCGGGACTCTGACGCATATCACTTTCGCTGCAGTTCCTCAGCTTAAGCAGGTTGATCATCCGGCTGCGCGCGCCGCTCGCCCCAGCATGAACTGGAAATCGGGCCAGATGGGATGGACGACGACAGAGCTGCGCCTTGGCGCCGGATGCGCGTCGCCCTGAGGGGCCTGGCGCGCCCTTACGATGGGCGGAATGGTGGATAGTCTGCCATCCCTCCCGTCAAGCTATTGTTTTTATTAAAACATGGTGGAGCCGAGGGGGATCGAACCCCTGACCTTCGCATTGCGAACGCGACGCTCTCCCAGCTGAGCTACGGCCCCTCTTTCACGGCGAATGGGCCTTCTCGACGACCCCGTCTTACTCGATAAATCGGCGCGTCGGCGACCCGTTTTCGGGAGGCGGACTATGGGGATCGCCCAATCCGCTGTCAAGCGCGGCTCCCGGCGCAATCTCGGGAGGGTGCCCGCTCGTCTCCCGACCGCCGCGCGCCCATCGCGCGCATCACACCGTCCGGCAGGCGACCCGGCGGCTTGCGGCCGGGCCGGGGTCCGGCTAGGGTCGCGCCTCGCGTCGGCTGGGGTGTTCGCTGCATGAGAGCATTGTTTTGGCTCATCGATACGTTGATCGATATTTACATTTGGCTGCTGATCGCGCAGGCGGTCCTCAGCTGGCTACTCGCCTTCGGTGTCGTCAACCGGTATAACCGCGGCGTCGCGGTGATCGGCGATTTCCTTTATCGGGTAACCGAACCGGTGCTGCGGCCGATCCGCGCGTTTCTGCCGAATTTTGGCGGGATCGACATCTCGCCGATAATCCTGATCCTCATCTTAATGTTCTTGAGGCGTCTGATTCTCTACGACATTGTCCCCGCTCTCCTCTAATGACACGCCATTGGCTGCGACAGCCGACGGCGTGCGCGTCGCGGTCCGGCTGACCCCGCGCGGCCGGGCCGATCGCCTCCTTGGCATCGCGCACCTGTCCGATGGCGCGGCGGTCCTCAAGGTCTCGGTCACCGCGCCCCCCGCCGACGGCCGCGCCAACGACGCGCTATTACAGCTGTTGGCCAGGGAATGGGGCGTGCCGCGCCGCGATCTCGCGATCGTCGGCGGGCTCAAGAGCCGCAGCAAGACCGTGCGCGTCGCCGGCGAAACCTCGCTCCTCTTGAAACAGCTCGGCGCCGCGCTCGCCGCCCTGGCAAAATCGTGACAGCAATGCGGGCCTTCCCGTAAGCTCTCTCCCGAGACCATCACCCGGTCGAATTGAGGTCAGGAGGAAGTGTCATGCTGTTGCCGCTCGCGGGACGCAATATCGCCTACGACCTCCTCGGACCGCAGGACGCCCCGACAATCTGCATCACCCATTCGCTCGCCTCCGACGGCGGCAGCTGGGCCGAGCAGGTCCCGGCGCTGCTGGCGGGCGGGTTCCGGGTATTGCGGCTCGACATGCGCGGGCACGGCGGCAGCGATCCCGTCAGCGGCGACTACACGATGGCCGCGCTCGCCGACGATGTCGAACAGGCGCTGGCGGCGCTGGCGATCCCTCGCGTGCACTACATCGGGCTGTCGATCGGCGGGATGATCGGCCAGGCCTTCGCGCTGGCCCACGGCGAGCGCCTCATATCGGCGATGTGGTGCGACACATTGCCGGCGAGCCC
>DATCQF010000771.1:0-1702 GCA_036569735.1 Allostellaceae bacterium
ATGTCGAGCCCGAGGCGGCGCGCATCGACGATCAGTTCGGCGAGCGCCGCGACGTCGCGGATGCCGATATTGAGGCCCTGGCCGGCGATCGGGTGGATCACATGGGCGGCGTCGCCGACCAGCGCCAGGCGGCGCGCGACATAGCGCTCGGCCTGCATCAGCGCGAGCGGGTAGGAAAAGCGCGGGCCCACCGGCTCGATCGGCCCTAGGTAATCGCCAAAGCGGGCGCGCAGCTCGGCGGCGAATTCCGCGTCCGGCAGGGCCAGAAGGCGCGGCGCGAGGTCGGCATCCTCGGTCCACACGATCGACGAAAAATTGCCCCGCATCGGCAGGATCGCGAACGGTCCCGCCGGCAGGAAATGCTCGACCGCGATGCCGCCATGCGGGCGCGCGTGCGCAACCGTCGTGACGATGCCGGTCTGGCGGTAGCGCCATTCGATCGCGCGGATCCCGGCGGCGCGGCGCAGCGGCGAATCCCTGCCGTCGGCGGCGGCGACGAGCCGCGTTCGCAGCCGCTCGCCGTCACCCAGCACCGCAACCGCGCCGGTCTGGCTCGCCTCCATTGCGGCGATGCGGCTGGGCGCGATGAGCTTCAGCGTCGGCAGGGCGCGGGCGCGTTCGAGCATGGCGCGGCGCAACACCCGGTTCTCGACGATGTAGCCGAGCGGCGTCACGCCTTCGCCCCCTGGTCCGAGGTCGGCGCCGTCGTAATGCAGGAACAGCGGCGATTCGTCGTCGGCGACGCGGATCTCGCGAATCGATTCGGCCTCGGCGGCGATGTCGGGCCACACGCCGATCCCGTCGAACACCAGGCGCGAACCATAGGCGATCGCCGAGGTGCGGCCGTCAAAGCCCCGATCGAGCATCGCCGCGGGGTCCTGCGGGTCGACGACCCAAACCTCGATCCCGGCGCCGGCGCAGGCGACGCCGAGCAGCATGCCCGTCAGCCCGGCGCCCGCGATCACCAGCTCGGCATCATCGGCCATGGCGCGAAACATGATGATCGACGAACGCCGTGTCCAGCCCGAGCGGCCCCCACCCAACCCTCCCCCGCTTGCGGGGGAGGGAGTTACGGTGCAGGCGCGGCCGAGCCACCCATCGCGAACCCTCCCCCGCAAGCGGGGGAGGGCAGCGTGGGGGCAAAGCTGGGAGACGGGCCGGGGTGAGGGGCAACCTTTGGCGCGGGCGGCGCTTCCGCGACACGCGCCAATCGCGTAATGTTCCGCGGCTGTTCGCCCTTGTCGTTGGCCATTGGGGACGCGCGTGCCGCTCAACTCGCAGATCGATACCCTGTCCGACTATCCGTTCGAGGCGTTGCGCACGCTGCTCAACCCGGTGACGCCTGTGGTCAACGACCCGCCGATCCTGATGTCGGTCGGGGAGCCGCAGCATCAGCCGCCGGCGCTGCTGACCGAGACGCTCGCGGCGCATGCCCACGAGTGGAACAAGTATCCGCCGATGGCCGGCACCCCGGAGCTGCGCCAGGCGATCGTCGATTGGCTGACCCGGCGCTATCGGCTCTCCGCCGGCGCGCTCGATCCCGAGCGCCACATCCTCAACCTCGCCGGCACCAAGGAAGGGCTCTACTTGTTGTCGGGCCTCGTCGTGCCGCGCCGCAAGGGCGGCGGCCGGCCGGTCGTCCTGGTGCCCAACCCGTATTACCTCGTCTACAACGGCGTGGCGACGATGGCCGGGGCCGACG
>DATCQF010000772.1:0-2583 GCA_036569735.1 Allostellaceae bacterium
GGTATCGCCAAGGGCCCCGACCGCAACGCTGGGCGCGAGCGGTTCTTCCTGCCCGGCCGGCCGCCGTTCTCGCTCGAGCCGCGCGATCCCGTGCTCTATTTTCTGCAGCGGCTGCGCGACGAAGCGCACCGTTTTGTCATCGGCGCGCATCGCGCCAAGCGGGCCAAGGCGATCGGCCAGTCGCCGCTCGACGAGATCCCCGGGATCGGCGCGCGCCGCAAGCAGGCCCTGCTGCATCATTTCGGTTCGGCGCGGGCCGTCGCGCGCGGCGGGCTTGCCGAGATCGAGCGGGTCGGCGGCATCAGCAAGGCGATCGCAAAAAAGGTTTATGACCACTTTCACGCCGATGGGTAAGATGCGGGCCGGTTTCCCGCGCCGCGCGCGCCCTTGGAGAGAAGTGTGCCGCTGACCAGCCTGCCCAATCTCTTGACCCTATCGCGGATCCTGGCGATCCCGCTGGTGGTCGCGATGTTTTTTGTCCCGGGCGATTACGCGCGGTGGTTTGCCTGTGTTCTGTTCTCCGCGGCCGCGCTGACCGATTGGCTCGACGGCCATATGGCGCGGCGCTGGGCGCAGCAATCCGAGCTCGGCCGGTTTCTCGACCCGATCGCCGACAAGCTCCTGGTATCGGCGACCCTGTTCATGCTGGTCGCCAAGGGTCGGTTCTCCGCCGAATGGGCGCTGTTGCCGGCTTTGGTCATTCTGTGCCGCGAGATCCTGGTATCGGGCTTGCGCGAATACCTCGCCGAGCTGCGCGTCGGCCTGCCGGTCTCGCGCCTCGCCAAATGGAAGACGGCGATCCAGATGGTGGCGATCGGGGTGTTGATCGTCGGCGATGCCGGCCCCGCGGTGCTGCCCGTGGTGCGGATCGGCGAGACGTTGCTGTGGCTCGCCGCGCTCCTGACGCTGGTCACCGGTTACGATTACCTGCGCGCCGGCCTGGCTCACATGACCCGGGCCGCGCCGCCGCGCCATGGCAAGCCGCAGCCGCTCGCCTAGCGCTGCGCTTGCGGCGCCTGCCGATGCCGCCTACGTGATGGGATAGGACGCGATGCGCATCTTCGGCCTGGCCGGCTGGAGCGGCAGCGGTAAGACGACGCTCTTGACGGCGGTCATTCCCGATCTGGCGGCGCGGGGCCTCAGGGTGTCGACGATCAAGCATGCCCATCACGAATTCGACATCGACCGGCCGGGCAAGGATTCGTGGCGCCATCGCGAGGCCGGCGCGAGCGAGGTCATGGTCGCCTCGGCGCGGCGCTGGGCGCTCATGCATGAGCTGCGCGGCGCCCCGGAGCCGACGCTCGACGAGTTGGTGGCGCATATGAGCCCGGTTGACCTCCTGCTCGTCGAGGGCTGGAAGCACCATCCCCACCCGAAGCTCGAAGTGCACCGGCCATCGCTCGGCAAGCCCTTGCTTTATCCCGACGATCCCCATGTCGTGGCGATCGCCTCCGACGAGGCGTTCGCGGCGCCGCTGCCGCTGCTGCCGCTCGGCGATCCCGCTGCGGTCGCCCGCTTCATCGTGGAGCATCTTGGGTTGGAGCCGGACTATCGTGGGCCAAGATCATGGCGCAGCTGAGCGACGATTGCTTTGCCTTTGGCGGCGCGCTGCTCGGCGTCGACGCGGCCCTGGCGCTGATCGAGGCGCGGATCGTGCCGGTGGTCGAGGAAGAGAGCGTCCCGCTCGCGGAAGCGGCCGGGCGCATCCTCGCGCGCGATGTCGTCGCCCAAATGGATGTGCCGCCGCACGCCAACAGCGCGGTCGACGGCTACGCGATCGCCCATGCCGATCTGTCGCGCGACCGCGAGACCGTGCTGCCGGTTGCCGGAAGGGCCGCCGCGGGCCATCCGCTCGGCCGCCCGGCGGCGCGCGGCGAGGCGATCCGCATCTTCACCGGCGCCTCGATGCCGGAGGGCACCGATACCGTGATGATGCAGGAGGATTGCGTCGTCGAAGAGGGGAGCGTGCGTCTCCAGCCCGGCATCAAGAAAGGCGCCAACCGGCGCCATGCCGGCGAGGACGTCGCCCGGGGCGGCGTCGCGCTTCCCGCCGGGCGCCGGCTCAAACCGGCCGATCTCGGTCTCACCGCGGCGCTCGGCAACGCTAGGCTCCCTGTGTTCCGGCCGTTGCGCGTGGGCCTGCTGTCGACCGGCGACGAGGTTTGCGAGCCGGGAACGGCGCTCATGCCGGGGATGATCTACGACGCCAACCGGGTCATGCTGAGGGCGCTGCTGCGCGGGCTCGGCTGCATCGTCAGCGATCTCGGGATCAACCCCGACCGCGCGGATTCGCTTGGCGACACGCTCGCCGCGGCCGCCGCCGGCCATGATCTGATCGTGACCTCGGGGGGGGTGTCGACCGGCGAGGAGGACCATGTCAGGGCCGCCATCGAAAAACTGGGGCGGCTCGATTTCTGGCGGCTCGCGATCAAGCCCGGGCGGCCGGTCGCGCTCGGCCAGCTCAATGGCGTGCCGCTGATCGGGCTGCCGGGCAACCCGGTCGCCGCCGCGCTGACCTTCGCGATCCTCGCCCGGCCGCTGATCCTGCGCCTCGCCGGCGCGGCGATGGCGGCGCCGCTGAGC
>DATCQF010000773.1:0-4064 GCA_036569735.1 Allostellaceae bacterium
GGTGCTGGCGGTGGCGATGACAGTGGCGCCGAACAGTTTGGCGACCTGGATCGCGGCGATGCCGATGCCGCCGGCGGCACCGTTGACCATCACCCAATCGCCGGCCTTCAGCCGGGCGCGCTGTACCACGGCGTGGTAGGCGGTGTGGTAGGCGCCGCGGAACACCGCCGCAGCTTCGATTCTCATGCCCGCCGGGACCGGGTCGCAATCCTCGGCCTTCGAATTCCCCAGCTGGGCGAAGGCGCCGAGCCGGTGCCGGCTCATGATGCGGTCGCCGAGCTTGAAGCCGGCGACCCCCTGCCCCACCGCGACGACCTCGCCGGCACCTTCATTGCCCGGGATGAACGGCGGCTCCGGCCGGAACTGGTATTTGCCGGCGAGCATCAGGACGTCGACATATTGCACGCCGCGCGCCGCAATGCGCACCTGCACCTCGCCCGGGCCGGGCGGCGCCGGATCGGGCACCTCGCGCAGCGCCAACACCTCGGGCCCACCAAACGCTTCGCACACAACGGCTTTCATGCGGTTTCCTATCGCCAATCGTCGAGAATGAAAAGTCCGGGCCGGCTGTAGGCCAGCACATTTGGCATGCCGGCCGCCAGCGCGAGCCCCGTGCAGGCGTCGAGTAGCGCGGCAAAGCGGTCCTCGGACCCGGCACCCGGCACGACCGCGCCGAATTTGACGAAACAGCACCCGTCGCCCGCCTCGCTCGCCGGGCCCCAATGGCAGATCGCAAAACCGGCGAGCCGGCTGTCGCCCTCCCACAAGAGCACCGTGTCGCCGAGCTTGCGGGCGAGGACGGTGCGGATTTCGGGCCCGAGATCGAGCCCGCCATAGAGTTCGTCGGTCAGGTTGCGGATCAGGGCCAGGCTCTCGTGGCGTTGCCCGTCCGGCAGTTCCGCATAGCGCGAGAAGCGCGGCGACGCGCGGCTGGAGCGCGCCGGCGCGGCCATGATCGCGGTCAGGAAGCGCGGGTGGAACCCGAATTTTCCGTAAAGTCCGACGTGCTTGGCGCTGTGCGGAAAGGTGAAGAGGCCGGCGTGGCGGATGCCCCACTCCTCGAACGCCTCGCAGGAAGCGGCGACGAGGCGCTGGCCGATCCCGCTGTCCCACAGATCGGGGCGGATCGAAACCGGCCCGAAAAACCCGACGCTGCCCCAGCGCGTAGCGAAATTCGAGCCAACCAGCGCTCCCTCATGCTCGGCGGCGAACGAGGCAACGTGCTCGGCGCCGAACCGGCCATAGACAAGGTCGCGGTCGGTCCAGAAATTTTCCGGATCGGGCGCCTCGAGAAAGGTGCCAAAGGCGAATTGGAAGATCTGCAGTGCCTGCGGCAGATCGCGCTCGACCAGTGGACGTATGTCAGGCATTCATCGCTCCCTCGATCCGCACCCAGTCGCCGTCGGCCGTGAGACCGGCGCCAAGCCGGGCGCTGCGCTCGATGACGCGATCGAGCGTCGGTCCCTCCGCGGCGAGCGCGCAGGCGACCGTCTCGTTCGCCGCGTTATGGCGCACGAACCGGAAGCGCGCCCCGCCGACCCCGCCCGGCTCTATGTCGACCAGCGCCATCATGCCGATCCAGTCGCCGTGGCGGCGTCCGCCGTGACCGGTATGAAAGGAGAAGCTGCCGAGCCCATAAAAGATCGGCTTGCCGCGGTGGAGAGAAACCGGCAGCGAATAATGCGGCCCGTGCCCGATCACGATGTCGGCGCCGGCCTCGATCGCGGCGTGCGCGATCTCACGCATATAGTCGAGCACCTCCTCGCCGAGCCCCCAATGGCACGAGGCGACGACGATATCGGACTCCCGGCGGAGCGCGGCGATGTCTTCGGCGAAGGCGGCGAGGTATTTCCGATCGGCCCAGGTCACGATGATCGGCGGATGCCCTGGCCGGTTCATCGGCGGCAGCTCGGGGCGGGCCTTGTGCGCCGGCACCTGGTAGGCGGTATGGCCGGGAATGACCGCGATGCCGCCGGTGCGCGCGCTCGCCTCGTGGTTGGTCGGCCAGTAGACCGAGCTGCGCTGCAGGATTCCAATGCGCAGCCCGCCACAACCGACAACCGCCGGCGCACGAGCGGCGGCCAGGTCGGCGCCGGCGCCGGTATGCGCGATGCCGAGACGGTCGAGCTGCGCGATCGAGGCGGTGATCGCGGCGGCGCCGTAATTGACGTTGTTGGCGAGACCGACCGCGGCGATCCCGGCGATCCCGAGCGCCTTGCCGGCGATCTCGGGGTCGGCGAAAAACCCCTCATGTTCGACCGCATGCCCCCCGGGCGGCTGGTAGAGACAGCATTCGAGATTGGCGAAAACCACGTCAGCCGAGCGCAATTCCTCGCCGATGCGGGCGAACGGCACGGCTGGGTCGGCGACATTCATCAGGTTCACATCGCCAGTGAGGATCATCGAGGGCATCTGGAATGTCTCCCGCTGCGTACATACATTTGTTACTATGACCTATGGACTTCGAATGGGACGACGCGAAGCGTCTCGCGAATATCCTCAAGCATGGCATCGACTTTGTCGATGCGATCGAGATGTTCAGTGGGCGGTTCATCGAGACCGAAGATCGCCGCCGCGATTATGGCGAGCGCCGGCATCAAGCGTTTGGCGAATTGGACGGCAGGGTTACACAAGTCGTCTACACATGGCGTGACGATCGCCGCCGCATCATCAGTGCCAGGAGGGCAAGACGAAATGAGCGAAGAGCGTATTACGCGGGTCTCGCTGAAGCAGGCCCGGAAGATGAAAAGTGAAACCGATTGGGCGCGGGTCGATGCGCTGACCGACGAGGAGATCGAACGCGCGGTTGCCGAGGATCCGGACGCCCCTCCCTTCTGGACCGATGAGGATTGGGCCAATGCCCGGGTCGTCTGGCCGCAGGGCAAGGCGCCGGTCACCTTGCGCCTCGACAAGGACATCATCGCCTGGTTCAAGCACCATGGACGCGGCTACCAGACGCGCATCAACGCCGTGCTGCGCGGATTTGTCGAGGCGCAGAAGCCGCGTGACTGGCCCCCGGCTTCCGGTGTTTCCTCGGAGCCGCGCATCCGTTTAAATCAGCGGGGGAAGCATCAGAGGGCGGAGCGCCAATGATCGACAAATTCGTCCGCTCGGTGGCCGAGGCCATGGCGGGCATCAAGGACGGCTCGACCGTGCTGATCGCCGGGTTTGCCCAGGTCGGGGAACCCCGGGCCCTGGTCGACGGCCTCATCGAGCAGGGCGCGCGCGACCTCACCGTCGTCCACAACACCGCCGGGCGCGGCCAGGAAGGGGTGGCGCGGCTCATCGGCGAGGGCCGCGTGCGCAAGATCGTGTGCAGCTTTGCCCGCAGCCGCGGCTCGGTCATTTTCGAGGAGGTCTTCGCCAAGGGCGGGATCGAGCTCGAAATCCTGCCGCAGGGCACCCTCGCCGAGCGGATGCGCGCCGCGGCGGCCGGCATCCCGGCCTTCTACACCGCGACCGCCGCCGGTACCAAGCTCGCCCTGGGCAAGGAGTCGCGGATGTTCAACGGGCGCGAATACATCCTCGAACATTGGCTCCCGGGCGATGTTGCGCTGGTCGAGGCGTGGCGCGCCGACCGCTGGGGCAACCTCGTCTACCGTGACGCCGGGCGGAATTTCAATCCCGTCATGGCCGCGG
Organism: Allostellaceae bacterium; assembly: GCA_036569735.1. Classification (GTDB taxonomy): domain Bacteria; phylum Pseudomonadota; class Alphaproteobacteria; order ATCC43930; family CGMCC-115725; genus DATARH01. The sequence continues at coordinate 3,640 of DATCQF010000773.1, forward strand.
CGGCGCAGCTGACGATCGCGCAGACCCAGCACATCGCCGAACTCGGCGAATTGTTGCCGGAAGAAATCGTCACCCCGGGCCTCTACGTCGATCGGCTGGTCCACGTCGCGGCCGGCGACCCGCCCATCAAGATCGAGTAGGGAAAACAGCAATGGCAGACAAAGAGGCTTGGCAACCGCTTGGCCGCGACCAATTGGCGGCCCGGGTGGCGCAGGACATCCCGGAAGGATGGTCGGTCAATCTCGGCATCGGCATCCCGACCCTGGTCGGCAATTTCGTGCCGCCCGAGCGCGAGGTCATCATCCATTCCGAGAACGGCATCGTCGGGATGGGGCCGGCGCCGCCGCCAGGTGAGGAAAACCCGTGGCTGGTCAATGCCAGCCGCCAGCATGTCACGCTGCGGCCCGGCGGCAGCTATATGAGCC